>JAEYVW010000105.1 GCA_023429365.1 Bacteroidota bacterium | reverse complement strand
TCAAATATTTTTTCAAACGCCAGGGTCTTTTCTTCACGGGCCAGTGACAGCATCTCCTGCCGGCTGCTTTCCATTGTGTACCGGTATTGCACTACTGTGTGCACAGGCTTATTGATCCTGTCGGAATACTTCTGCATGGCCTTTTCGAAGGCCTTCATCAGTTTGAAGATGGTAATATTCTGAATTTCGGTGCCCTCTCCTGCTTCTTCCCCAATATTCGACAATTCCTTCTGGATATTCCCGCGTTTTACCATCAGCATACGCATAGCTTCCATCTCTGCCATCTGCGCGGATGCTTCCTTGAATTTTTTGTATTCAAGGATCTTGTTTACCAGTTCTTCGCGGGGATCAATCTCGTTACCCTGCGCATCCAGTTCCTTACGGGGAAGGAGCATTTTGGCTTTTATACGCATCAGGGTGGATACAAAAAGGATGAACTCGCTCGACAACTCGATGTTCACCGCTTCCTGCTGGTGGATATAATCCAGGAAATCATTAGTGATCCGGGTGATGGGAATATTATAAATATCCAGCTCGTCTCTTTCAATAAAGAATAAAAGCAGGTCAAACGGGCCTTCAAACTGGGCGAGTTTGATCTGGTAAGAAGTATTATTCACGTTCAGCTTATGTTTTTAGATAAAGCGGCCATCTCTATTGATCAATGAAAAAAATTTTGAGCATTTTATCACAGTTCCTGGATGGTTCAATGCTCCATTTTCAAAGTTCAATATTAAAGCTGGCTGCAGGCAGGTCGTAATACGTCCGCCCCTGCAAAAGTAAGGGAAATATGCTGCAGCGTCGGTCACGGCGGATCGCGCTGCAGCAAACTTTATCCAGGTTTATTTTTTTAGGGAATCTCTTATTTCACGCAATAAAAGTATGTCCTCCGGAGTAGGCGTTGGCGCCGCTTCCTTCTTTTTAATTACTTTATTCATCCCCTTCAATATCAGGAACAGCACAAAAGCAATTACGAGGAACTTGATTATTGCCGACAGGAAATTGCCATACTTCACTGTTCCCCAGGCCAATTGATCGATATCCTTGGCGCCGACAGCGTCAAGTGCCGGGGTCAGCAGCAACGGTGTGATCACATCATCAACCAAAGAAGAGATGATGGCACCAAAAGCGGCGCCAATGATGACCGCAACAGCCAGGTCAACGACATTGCCCTTCAAAGCAAAATCTCTGAATTCTTTTAGCATTCCCATAATAAAAGTTTTTGGTGATATGATAAAATAATAGTGAAGGTTCTACGAAACCATCAAACTACAAAAAAAACTTATTAAGAACATTTGGCATCTATTTTTTCAAACCAGGAAACTTCATGTCCAGTTTTTTAAGTGTGTCCCGCAGCGCCAGGGCGACTAAAAATTCTTTATACCAGTTTTGATCCGCCGGTACGATCATCCATTCGGGTTTATTGCATTTCTCAAAGCATTCCTGGTACATCTGCATATAATTGTCCCAAAGTTTGGCTTCTTCAAAATCCTTTTCATTGTATTTCCACATTTTTGCGGGATCCTTCATCCGTTCTGCCAGTCTTTCCTGTTGTTCTTCCGGGGAAACATGGAGGTATATCTTCAGAATCTTTGTTGAATTATGCTCCTGCAATAATTGCTCAAAATCATTGATCGCCTTTATTCTACTGGCCGCGGTGGCATCATCACACCATTGATGCACACGGGTGACGATGATATCTTCGTAGTGCGAACGGTTAAAAACCTGGATCATTCCTTTAGCTGGTGTATGCCGGTGGATGCGCCAAAGAAAGTCGTGGCTCAGTTCCTCCTCCGTCGGCGCCTTGAAAGAAACGACTTTCACGCCCTGGGGATTCATATTGCCGAGAACATCCCGGATCAATCCGTCCTTACCGCTTGCATCCATGCCCTGGATCACCACCAGAATTGCATGTTTACCCTCGGCGTACAGGAGGTTTTGTAATTCATCCAGTTCCTTCAGTATGGCCAGGGTCTTTTCTTTGATCTCATTTTTATCCAATTCCCGCGGCGCCTGTGTACTGATATCACGCAAGACAATACTCATGTTTAGAATTCTTTTCTACAATTTAAAAAAATAGCGGCGCAATGCGCCGCCAAACTATTGTCGGAATGATCCCGGGGAGATCAAACTGCCATAATTTCTTTTTCCTTCGAAGAAAGGTGCTTATCGATCTGGCTGATAAATTTATCCGTGACACCCTGCACTTCAGCTTCCGAATCCTTGGCAGCGTCTTCACTGAGTCCATTTTTCTGCAGCTTTTTAATGCCTTCGATCGCGTCGCGACGAATATTACGAACGGCAACTTTGGAGTGTTCTCCCTCCGCCTGGCATCTTTTTACAAGTTCTTTTCTTCTTTCTTCTGTAAGGGGGGGCATAAACAGCCTGATCAGCGCGCCGTCATTCTGCGGCGTTACACCAAGGTTTGCATTAATAATTGCCCTTTCGATCGGCTGCAGCATATTTTTTTCCCAGGGCTGAATGGTCAGTGTACGGGCATCTGAAACACTGATATTAGCAACCTGGTTGATCGGCATCGGCGAACCGTAATAATCCACCACAACACCATCCAGCATTTGGGGATTAGCCTTGCCCGCACGAATCTTGACAAGTTCCGCTTCCAGGTGATTGATCGCTTTTTTCATCAACTCCTCAGCGCCCTGAATAATTTTTGAGGTATCGTCTGTCATAAGATTCAAAAATTGAGAGGCAAAGCTAATAAAATATGCACATTAAAAATGCCATGAAAAATTACAGGACCAACAAGGCCCTGTTTAAAAAATTATCGACTTGTGTAGGGGGATTCAAACTCAATTATGATCAGCCGTTGCCGCTTCCTGGCTGAACGTTACCACTTTCGAAGCAGGCTTGAGTTCGGCAGTACCCATGCGTTTGGCAATTGTAATAGTGGTACGTCTTGGTCTGCGATAATACAGGAAACCAAAACCCATAAACGATATGCAAAGCATACTAAGCAGCAGGTAAGTAGGTCCTATCGAACGTGAAGTATATGCCATGACAATAAAGGCAACATTAATTCCTACACTAAGCAACGTGATGGCAGCATGGCCCAGTCCCCAGTTCATCAGCAGGTGATGGATATGGTTACGGTCGGGTGTGAATGGAGATTTGCCCTTGTAAATACGAACAGCAAAAACACGCAGTGTATCCAGCAGGGGCACGATCAATATTGAGAAACCTATCGCGACAGCCGACTCAATGGGAATAAGCCCTGCGGGATCGCTGGCAATGTTGATAAATTTGATAACGAGAATAGAATTAATAAGGCCGATCATCAGTGATCCTGAGTCGCCCATGAATATTTTGGCGGGATGATGATTGAAAATAAGGAAAGCAACAAGGCTTCCGCATAGCGAATACGCCAGCAGGGCATAGGCCTGGTAACCCGCCATAAAGAAATAGGTTCCAAATACCAGCATAGTCATGATGCCGAGGCTGGCCGCCAGCCCGTCAATACCATCAATTAAGTTGAATGAGTTGATAACCACGATGATAGTCAGGTAGGTCATCGCCAAAGAGAAGGCTTCGGGTACATCATCAAACCCAAAAAGTCCATACATACTATCGAGGCGGATACCACCCAAATGAATAATGATGGAAGCTGCTACTACCTGGCCGATAAACTTCTTACTGGCCGACAGCACCACCAGGTCGTCTTTTAATCCCAAAAAGAAAATCACAAGTGCCGCAGCAAAAAAGTATTGAAACTCAGGATTCAGATAACCCTGGATGGATAATAATGCAGCTAAAAGAAAGCCTCCGAATATCCCGACGCCACCCAGCGAAGTGACAGCATGTGTATGAACTTTTCTTTCATCAGGAACGTCGTATAATTTTTTCTGTTCTGCAATTTGCAAAACAACTGGTATAGCCAGGAAAGATATTATGAAAGAAACAGAAGCTGTTAACAATACATCTAGCATCAAGCAGGGATTTACGGTTTCAAAAATAGGATTAACCCATTCAGATTTTCATTGGTTTTGATCTATTTAATATCAGTCAAACATTAAACATCAACCCCACCAGGACCGTTTGGCTTAAAAACAGACTTTTATCACCGGATGGACTTTAATCAATAAAAAATGCGCATTTTTGCAGCACTCTCAGGATATTTGAGGCGGCAAGATACAAAAAGTTTAAAAAGTTCCTAATTTTTATGGCTGAGCTCAAGGCAATTGCATCACAAATAAGGCGGGATATCGTCAGAATGGTACATGGAAGCAGCAGTGGACACCCCGGTGGTTCGCTGGGATGTACCGAGTATTTTACCGCCCTGTACTTCAAGGTAATGAAGCACGATCCGGCTTTCAACATGGATGCCACTAACGAAGATGTGTTCGTGTTGTCCAATGGCCATATTTCACCCGTTTACTATGCTACCCTGGCACGGTCGGGCTATTTTGACGTAAAGGAGCTGGTCACCTTCCGTAAACTGAACTCCAGGCTGCAGGGCCACCCGGCCACCCACGAGCACCTGCCGGGTATCCGGATTGCAAGCGGCTCCCTGGGCCAGGGCATGAGCGTAGCAATTGGTGCGGCTTTGGCAAAAAAGCTAAACAGTGATAATAACCTCGTGTTTTCGCTCCATGGTGATGGAGAACTTGACGAGGGACAGGTATGGGAAGCGATCATGTTCGCGGCCCATCATAAAGTAGACAACCTGATCTCAACGGTGGACTGGAACGGCCAGCAGATCGACGGCCCCACGGATAAAGTAATGAGCCTGGGTAATATCAAAGAAAAGTTCGAAGCATTTGGCTGGACCACCCTCGAAATGAACGGCAACGATATGGATGATGTCGTGGCCACACTTGAAAAAGCAAAAACGCTTACCGGCAAGGGTAAACCCATCGGTATCATGATGCATACAGAGATGGGCAAAGGGGTTGACTTTATGGAAGGCTCACACGAATGGCATGGCATAGCGCCTAACGATGAGCAGTTGGCGAAGGCGTTGGCGCAGTTGGAGGAGACTTTGGGAGATTACTAGATACAGGATGCTGGATAGTTGGCACTGCCCACCGTAGCTTTAGCGAAGGTGGGATGTTGGATCATTCAGTTCGAAGGGAAAATTCCTGTTTCGCGGCTTTTCGCGAAGGGATCCAGGAGGCCAGGAGGGCAATCACAAAAACTGTAGCGGTTACCAAGATAAAATCCGTCAAACGCAGTTTTACCGGGAAATAATCGATCAGGAAAGAACCGCCCTGCAGGGGGATAAGGTGAAAATTTATCTGGAGCAGGACGATGATCAGAGCCAGTAACATCCCTCCCGCCGTGCCAATCAATGCCAGTAACATACCTTCACCCAGGAAGATCCTTTGAATAAAATGCTTATTGGCCCCCAGGGCATGGAGAATACTAATGTCTTTTTGCTTTTCCAGAACAAGCATTGTGAGTGCCCCTATCATATTAAAGGCTGCCACCACGAGTATCAGGCAAAGTACACCATAGATAATCCAGCGTTCCAGGTTCATCACTGCATACAGGCTTTGATTCTGTTCGTAGATCGTTTGAACAAGGTAATTTTCTCCAAACAC
>JAEYVW010000033.1 GCA_023429365.1 Bacteroidota bacterium | reverse complement strand
CCCAGTTGTTCTTAGTGTTCCCACAACCAAAAGTAAATATTAAACTCTAGGATTGTTGTGATTAGTCTGTGACTAATCATCAGTCCGCCTCAGCGGACTGTCCACCCGGCCATAGCAACCATTGGGTAATCGAAGTCAACCTTGTTTTGGTTATTTAGGGTATCTCAAAGCCATCTATTTTCCGATTACACAAAGTGGACGGCTTTTTCAAAGCCGATGGTGAGATGCAATCCCACCACAACAATCCTATAATTTTTATTGGCTTACTGATCCGGAAAAACAAACTACTGAGAACGGGGACTTTAAAGTAAAAAAAGCGCATGCCTCGTAAACAGTAAAGCCCAGAACAGCTGGGCTTTATTCTACTATTCACTTATAGGATTGTTCTTGATATACCGCAACGATAACCATACAAAAATAGCAGTGGCTATTATGTACAAAGTTGTAAGTATTATATTCTTATTCTTTTCTTGACTCCATGTAGATGATAAGCTTGCCTCAACATGTTTGTACCGCTTCCTGTAGAAGATTAAGAAAAAATTTAACCCGATAATTGCAGCCATCACAATAACTGTATAAACTTTAGAGTTGATGATAATAAATTTTCCAGTTGTTACAGATAACAGACTCACTACTGCAAGTATATTTAAGCCGATAAAAAGAGAGAGTAATATAGCTACATTCGGTCTCGGAATATCAGTCGAGCCTGTTTGTCCAAAACTAATTAGCATCCTATACAATGTATAGTAAACCCTATCATATAGTCGCCCCATAACTCAAAATTTAAAATCACTAAAGTTTGTTATTTTCAAGTTTCTCATATCCGCCTTGTTCTTTTCTACTTCGATATAACTTGGTATGGCATTTCCCCATCCTATTGTAGCATCAATTAAAAAGTATATTCCGCCTATTGTCCAACCAACTCCCGGCAATGTCGCACTTAAAAGAGTAACCCCGGTGCTAACACCAGCTTTCGCAAGAAGTGCATCCGCATTAGAATCATTCGTTGAATATGCATAAAATGCTTGGCCCCATTCTGCCAGAGTACTTAAAACTACAATAGTACCAGATGCTGTTTTAATAATTTTTACAACTCTTGTTGCTCTGATTCCTTTCTGCGCATTCTGTGAATAGTTTTTAATGTTGCCTAAATTATCCGGGGTTTTATTTGAACCCCATTTTGTATCAAAGATTGAAGTGATTTTCCCCTTGGAGTTTCGGTACATCCAATCTCCTTTGTACCGCATATTATAGTAATAATCCCATCCAATACCATACCACCCCGCTGCAGTTAATGCTGACTGTGCGGCGTTATAAGCCTCGGTATTGGCAGGGTTATTACCTACTACTACTTCTCCTAACTCTTGTTGCTGCGCCCAACCTCTTTCTTGATCATAGATAGTAGTTTTGCCATCATTAATCCAAACATCACCAGGCTGAGGATTATAATCGTTCGGCAGTTGTCCTTTCACAGTATCAAGACCATAAGGATCGCTAAATAAAATCGGATTGTTTTGTGCAAAGGCGTATGGGGACCAATTAAAATTCAATTCGGATAATGCATCTATTCCGGTGAATCTTCCTATTTGTTGATCATACCTTCTAAAATCTGTGTCATACCATTCCAAGCCGCTTCCATCACTAAATTCATTGTTTGACAACTCCACACCATTAAATTTCTTTCGATTGAGGGATCCTCCAAAGGCTAATGCTTTAGAACTTATCCCTTGCATGACGAGACCAAACGGATAATAATGCGTCTCCTCCAATATAGGCCCCCGAATATGAGTTACCTGGAGATTATCAAAGAACACATCTATGTTAGGCGTTTCATTACTAACATAGATATAAAGATAACCGTTTTTGTCAACAAGTTTATTCTCAAGCAGGTGGGTCTTAAACTCCTGGTCATTGCCTGCAACATCAAAACCACTGCTGTTGCTTACAAGCTTAACCTGCTCATCAAACAAGACCCAGTTCACATAGGCTTTCGGCTTCCCGGTGCCGACTGTCTGGCCATTTAAAAAGCTGGTGACGCCCGGGGTGAACACGCCACTGCTGGCTAGTTCCGTCGTAGTTGCACCGCCATGCACTGAACTTATGCTACCGACACTGCCTGCTAGCGCTGCCACCAAATCCGCCAACGGATTTACCGGTGTACCAGGTGTCACGCCATTCTTCCTGTACCAACTGTTTGCCCTGATGTTAAACTTATCGCCAGCCATTACTTTTAATACGATATCTGTACCCGTTTTAGCGCCATTGCCATTCAGCTTTTGTATAAAAATCGTTGGGATTGGTATAGGTATCGCTGGGATATCCACTGACCGTATTTTTATTGACCCTTCCTGTATCAAGGCCGCTATAGTATAGCTTTTCATTGGCCAGAGATGTAGTTTCCAATGAGGCAACCGGGTAAGCATCCGTCTGCTTCTGCGTGGTCAACACCATCCGAACATTACCCAAATGGTCTTTGAGCATGTCATCGTATTGGAAACTGCTGTCGCATGATTTAAACCGTATCCTCCCTTCCCCGTCCGCTACAAATTGCAAAACATCGTTTTCGTATACAGCGCTGCCGATATATGTCGTAGTTGTGGTTTTAGAGGGGTTAACAGTATTGTCAATGGTCTCCTTTCTTAACTTATATCCGGCCGCACTATAGGTGTATGTAATTGAATCCTTACCTGTAATTGTGACTACATGCGACAGATTCAAATGGTTGTAGGTGATGCTGCTGATAGCCTTGTTTAAATCACTGGTAAGGTTGCCATTCACATCGTACGTGTAATCGTTGCTACTGCCACTGCTGCCGTTTTTGAAATCATACCATCACCCCTTTTTCTCCAAAAAAAAGCCCGCCGCCTGATGACCTTTTTTCATTCTGCCGATTAAATACTGTTATCCCAACCTATAAAAACCACCCGTTTCTCCTGTCCCCCTGACGACCAAAACAGTAGAACCATTCTCAACATTTATCAATAAAACCTACACACCATGAGTACTGCCATTGAAAGGTATGTGATCAAGCACATATCCGGAAGTAAAATCAACCAGGTTGAAGAATTTGACTTCAGCAAACCTGAACTTTCCATCGGCCGCGCTGCCGGCTCCGAGATCCAGTTTGACCCCGAAAAAGAGGTGGTCGTCAGCCGCGAACACGGCAAAATCGTAAAAAACAGCTCCGAACCCCCTAAATTCACGATCGTTGACAACAATAGCCGCAATGGCATCTTTGTCAACAAAAACCGCGTTAAAGGCTCAGCCGTCCTTAACCCCGGTGATGAAATCCAATTAGGTAATAATGGTCCCATCTTCACATTTGATATCTACCCCCGTCCCCAGGACATGATGATGGCCACACGGGTGGTAGAAATCCCTACGTCAATCAAACCTACTACTATCTCTGAAGTACAAAGCACTGAAGTACTGCCGATCGAACCGGTGAAAACAGGTCTCGG
>JAEYVW010000001.1 GCA_023429365.1 Bacteroidota bacterium | reverse complement strand
TGGTGGTGGTAGCTGCATCACCACATCCACGCTGCGTAAAGAACCAGATCAAAGCTGCCAGAGCTACCAGTAGTAGCAGTGGCCATAGCCATTTGTTACCGGAGGATCCTACATTCTTTACAGTATCTGATGCATACTCACCGGCAGAGGATACTCCGCCCGCGATCCTGCTTCCAATGTTGGCAAGACTCCCCAGGCCAAGAGCGCCGGCCAGGTTAAATCCCGAAGGAACAGCGTTTAGAATAGAGTCTTTCTGACTTTGAAGAAAAGCGCCGATGTCTGCGGCTCCCAGGTTATTCTCCGTAGCATACTGTCCAACTGGCGCCAATGCAGCTGGTGCTGCCATACTCATCACCGCATTGGCCGAAGAAGGCTTAATACCTGCAAACCCGGCAATGGCATTTATGATACCATTTAGTCTGTCACCAAAAAGGGAATTAAGCCAGCCCATTACCGTGGATCCTATACCACCTGACCCGGAGGCTCCGGTATTGACCAGGTTGCCAAGATTGCTTAGAATTCCCGATCCTGCTGCACCCTTCACCATATCCAAAATACCTGACCCTCCGCCCGAGGAAGATTTGCTTAAAAGGCCGGCTAATACCGCGGGGATCGCGCCACTCAGGGCTTTTTGGATTCCGCCTTCAGTTTCGCCCAGCCCACCTGCAGCTCTCGAGACAAGGTCATTAGGCAGCAGACTTTTTGCCGCTTCAATTAAATTGATTGCCATGGTGTTAATTTTTAGAGTTAAAAAATACGGTGAGGGAGTCAGGCACTTGTAATGACCTTTAAGGTAAGTATTTTGACTGAAATATAAATTAAATATCTTATATCTGGCCTGTTATCAAGCTCCTTCGTACCAGAGATGCAATCACATGTAGAAAATTATTTATTCACGCTATTGTATGGCAAAAATCTTCTATTTATCTTAGTCTCGCAAGCAAACCAGCTCTTACTCGTTTCTGGCGATCCATCTCCTTCCTTTACCTGTTAATCCTACCGGGAAAGACTAGTATCCGGGCCGTAGGTATGTAGCCGTGCTATATTCGGGTTGAAACCAGAAAACAGAATTTTTTAAAAAGCTTCATCGCCCGGCAAGCAGGGCGTATGAAGCTTTTTTTATGTTCACTTACACGAGATTAAATACAGAAAGTTGAAATCGTTTAATTCGGGCTTCATACCTTCCGCTACATATTTATGAGCATCCAAAACTCACTGCAAAAAAAAATCGGATTCTGGTCAGCAACGGCTATTATTATTGGCAGCATCATTGGCTCAGGTATTTTTATGAAGCCCGCTACGATGGCGGCACAGTTAGGTTCTCCCATTTGGTTAATGCTCGTCTGGATCATTGCAGGGCTTTTTTCTTTATGTGGTGCGCTGATCTTTGCGGAACTGGGTGCCATGTGGCCCGAGACAGGTGGTATCTATACGTATTTCCGTCGCATGTTTGGAGATTTTTTTTCCTTCCTCTATGGCTGGTCGGCATTTGCTGTGATCAATACAGCAGCGGTGGCTGCTATTGCGTTTGTGTGTGCGCAATACAGTAACTATTTTTTACGGTTGCCAGGATTAGATGCGGCTACGGAGACTTCATGGGCCTGGCATATTCCTTTTATCGGGACACTGTATCCTCTACAAAATATCCAGGTAAAAGCTATCGCTATTTTTATAGTGCTTGGACTGGCGTTGTTGAATTACCGAAGTGTGAAAGGTGGAAGTTCCTTTCAACTTATATCGACCATTGTGAAACTTACCGTTATCGCAGCTTTGATTGCCGGCATATTTTTTTCCGGTAAAGGAGATGTTCAAAACTTTTTTCATACTGAAAACCCACGACAGGGTGTTGCCCTGCTTAGTGGTATCATTGCCGCAATGACTGGCGCATTTATGGCTTATGATGGCTGGATCAATATCACTTTCGTGGCAGGGGAACTCAGGCAGCCACAGAAGAATATTCCCAAAAGCCTGCTGCTGGGTGTAACTACCTGTATTATCGTTTATGTCATAGTAAACCTCGCTTACCTTTATGCGTTGCCTGTCGATCAAATGGCCGGTTCGACGGTTATCGCTTCCGATGCTATGACCATGGTGCTGGGAAATACAAGCGGCGCCCTCATAGCTGCTATGATCGTGATATGTACGCTTGGCGCTGTCAATGGCAACCTGATGGCAACATGTCGGGTTACTTATGCCATGGGGCGTGCTAAAGTATTTTGGCCCTGGACGGGTAGAACACATTCCAGGTATCAGACACCCGGGAATGCAGTCCTTCTTCACGCGATATGGTCTTGCCTGTTTGTAATAACTGGCTCTTTTGATATGCTTGCAGATATGTTTGTCTTTGTCACCTGGGTGGCTTACCTGTTTGGTGCTATCGGTATTTTTTTGATGAGAAAAAAAATGCCTGAGGAACCTCGGCCTTACCGGATCTGGGGCTATCCCTGGGTGCCGATATTGTTTATTGCTTTTTCAGGGTTTTACCTGGTGTCTACCATATGGAATGATATCGCCAATTACCTGGCAGGCCGACAGCCGTTGATCAATTCGCTGTTGGGTTTGTTGATCACGGCTATGGGATTGCCGCTATATTTTTACTACAGGAAAGGCAAAATGAAAATGGAGGAATAATACGAAATGGATGCCTGGTAACATAGTGAGATCCTTTTGGGCCAGAGAATGATGGCCGCGGATTGTTATAATTATTATGATTGATTAAGATTTTATTCAAAACGGATCAGATCATAAATGATCATAACCATCATAAAAATCCGCGTTCTATTGTCAACGACTTTAGATTCCATTTTAACCATAGAAAATTTTAAGCATTTAGGAAATCCAATTACCACCCTATAACTTTAACAGGTGTTTTACCGGCGTCTCTCTCTGTGGAAGCTAAAATACATTTTCTTTAGCCAGTCAAATTAACCTAACTGCATGTCTGCGATCAGTAAACCCAGGATTGAGTCCATCGACCTTTTGAAAGGATTAGTCA
>JAEYVW010000450.1 GCA_023429365.1 Bacteroidota bacterium | reverse complement strand
TTCCGAAAAAAGGCTCCACCCTGCCGGTAGCACCATCAATGAAGTGGGAAAATGCGCCATGAAATTTATCCGCCTTTTCAAGAAAGTGCAGGATTTTTAAAAACCGTTCAACCGACTGATCACGTGTGATAAAATTTCTTTCTGTTCCCACGATTAGCGCCATTACACCAAAACCAGAAGCGCCTGAAGCGATCATGTTATGCCGGCCAGCAATATTTTCTTTGGCCAGTCCACTGTTTGATTCAGCGCCATCCCAGTAATACCGAAAGGCTGCCTCCTGTACCATCGTCAGTAGTTCTTCATCATTCAAGGCCCTGGTTCGGGCAGATATAACGGCAGAAAAAACCGATTCTTCATACCGACTGCTTATAAATGATATTTTATATTGATAGCTCTTTCCTGTCTGCCCGGTAAAGTCAGCATAACGGCTAATAAACGGCAACTGAATGCCAACAGGTTTGAAACTCTTACCATCTTCTGAACGATAGACCTGTACATATTTAACGTTTACATCCTTAACCGGCGTCCAGGTAATATCAACATGCTTTGCGTAGCCTTTTATACTTGCAATGGAAGGCTTCTGAGAGACGGGTGTTTTATCATTCTCTGGCAGCAATTCAATATCGTCAATATAAAGGGTGTGCGAGCCTGAGTCGGAAGAATTTCTTTGTGAGAATACAACAGCAATGATATTAGCTTCATTAAACTTTTCTGCACCTATGAATGAGTCCATAGGTATGCTTACCTGTGTCCATATTTTAACGCGGCTGGTACTGAATTGTAAAGCTGGGGTCAGTGAGCTATCCTTCAACATTAGTTGCACAGCCGGAAAGTCAACAGTTTTGGTAGAATGCGAGGGATTATAAACCCAAAATGACAAACGACTGGCCTTCTTAAAATGATCCTGCCCGCGGATCTCCTGTTTAAATACAATCGCCTGCCAGGAGCCCTGTTTTTGATTTTTATATTCCAGTTGTATCGAGTTGCCGGGTGTATGAAAATATTTTTCATTGACCGGAAGCTTATTATTCACATTACTCACTGATGACGTACCCTCTATGGTAGTGCGACTAAAAAAATAGTGTCCGCCCATCCGGCTGTTTGAGAAAAAGTTGTAGTCATACGGTGGTTCAATCGCCGATGCAGCAATCGAAAAAAAACTAATCAGTACAAGCAATAGCGTTTTCAACTAAAAAAATATTTAAGTCATAATAATTTATTGCATATTCATCGAATCAGGGTGGCTGTTCCATTGAGCCTGATTCTTTTTTGCCCGGGTTCTGTGTATTCCAGTGACCAGATATAAACGCCGGTCGATTGAAGTACACCGTTTATGGTACCATCCCATTTCCTGGTCCATTCCCTTGATTCAAAGAGTAATCTGCCTGAGCGATTAAACACACGGAAAATCAGATCCTTTGCTTTATAAGCGTTGACTGGGTAGAGATAATCATTTAATCCATCACCATTTGGGGTAAATGCATTTGGTACCGCGATATAACAATTGTCTGCAACATTCACGTGGTGATATGCGGTGTCCGTGCAGCCGGCAGAGTCCATAACTGCCAGGCGAACCATATAATTCTTAATATGCGCGGGTATAGTAAAATGCTGGAGTGGCGGATCTTCCTGGTCACTGACCTTTCCATCTCCAAAATCCCAGGCCCAGTTTACAATGGATCCGGTACCCTGGTTGACAAATGTGGCAGTATCGCTAGGGCGACAGAAATAATCCGGACCCACCGGGACCGCTTTTACTTCGATACTGTTCAAAACCTTTACTCTTATAGAAGCCGTATCGGTACAACCTGAATTATCAGTGACGGTGACAGTATAAATGGTTGTAACTTCAGGAGAGGCTGTCGTGAAATTGCTGTTGGGATTGCTTAAATTGGCTGATGGCGTCCATGCAAAACCATTGCCGCCGGTTACACGCAAGTTTGCACGATTACCTTTACATATTGATGTATCGGCACTTACACTTACATCTGTACCAATAACCGACACGTATGTACTATCAAAGCCTTTGCAGCCTCCTGCAGACGTAATATCGACATAATACATTCCACTATCTGCAAGCATAGCCTGGTTGATACCTGGATAGGGCCCTACATCATAAAAATTATTAGGTCCGGTCCATGTATAACTCGCGGCACCTACAGCATTAAAACTAATACGACTTCCACTACATACAGGTGAATTCGATGTAATCAGAATATTTTTCGGTATACCGTCCACCTGCACAATATTGTAATTGGATACCATGCTACAATAGGGATTGTTGATCAAACCGGTCTCCGAAGCCCTTGCCCTGAAATAATACATGCCAGGAATGGAGAACACTGGCGCAAAAAACTGATTTGTTTCTCCCGGTATATCAACCCATGTAAGACGATCAACGCTCTGCTGCCATTGGAATGAAGGGTTTGCAAAGGACCCGCGCGATAGCTTTACTTCCATAGGTAAGCTGGAATTGGTCTCGTAGCATACACTTTTCATGAGGTCTGTGGAATTGACAAAACTGGCTTTTAACACTGGTGCGTTTGCATCCGATGGCCTGAGTTGAATATCATCGATGGATAACTTCTGTCCGCAATCCTGGTATCCAACAAACCTGTTTTTTAATTTAAGAACCACACCCGTTTCACCCGCGGGCAAATCAAAATAGATCCCCACCGATCCACGAAGTGCAGTAAAAGACTGAGGAGAGATCGAATTTGCAAGCTCCACACCTGAAAGGGTCTCTACAATGAAACGAACATTCATACCGAAAGGTCCGTTTACACAATCACCCAGGGAGGCCACAGCGGCGGTAAAAAGATAAGAGGCATTATCACAGAGACCCCTTACCGTGTCAACATAGTAATTTCTTGAAAGTAATGTATAAGTGTTTACAAGCATTATATACCCTTCATAAGCCACTTCGTTGAATCGAAATGTATGGTCCAAAGTGATCCGGTCCCATCCATTGGCCGGATAACAGGAAATATTATTTCTGGCAATTGTGTACTCTCCAAGTCCCGGGCATAGTGAAGTTGTGTAGGTATATCCTGTCTTACCTGTTGCCAATGCAGGGCCGGGATTGGGTGTACCATCCCCGAAAGTAACATTGAGTATGGGGTCAGGCATCCCAGTATACCAGACTTGTGCATATATATGTTTGGTGAATAATATTATTGACATCAAAAGGTAATATTTGATAATTTTTTTCTTCATTACCTACAAGATCAATTTCCAACGTATAACTATTCCAAATGAGGGCTGGAAAATCCAAGCTTCTTCAATCCATTCTTTATCTCCGGGCAACCCATGAACAAATTCCACAATAACCCGCTGCGATGGTTTTCAATCATTACAATGATAGGACCCTGGTCGATGGCCAGGTGACTATTGGCAAACCAATTCTTTGTTTCATTAAATGCGTCTGAAAAACCATACTCGGTCCAGATCTGGTCGCCATGATCATTATAAAAATGCCGCAGGGCCTGCATCGAATACTCAGGTGTATAGGGAAAAGAAGACAATGCTGCAGTGGGTGTGATGGTGCCATGATCATTTGTTGGTGAATGAGCATTGTAACCATTATAGGTATCGCTTGCCGTAAGACCCCAGCAATTTTCTCCGTAACCTTTGAACTCCTTTGGATTATCTATACAATATGCCCGGTTGATCAGTGTATGATTTTTATTTTGTTCCCAATAGTCAGCATAGCGATCTTTCAAACCGCGAGGGTCGAGCCCCAGAAATGAATAATGTGCAAAAAACAATGGTCCACCATAATCGAAACCCAGGGGAAGCTTTGTTTTATAAAACTCCTTTCCATTTTTAAAAAAATTGCTCTGAGCCCATCCCCGGTGATATACCGCGGCATTTACAGGATAATTTTCGGCCGACGCGGCGAGTATATACATGATCAGGCATTCATTAAACCCTCGCACCGGGAAATTCATAGCCCATCCGTTGTTCGGGCTCCAATGCCAGTACAATACTTCTTCACCCTTAGTAAACCAGTCCCATTCTATGCCATTCCACAACCAGCCAATACGATTACGTAGTTCGCGCTCCACCCTGTCATCACCAGAAAAATACTGGCGTGCACATAACAAACCCTGGAACAGGAAAGATGTTTCTACCAGGTCCGCCCCGTCATCCTTGCGGCTAAATGGAATGGTTTTCCCTGTTGCCCCATCCAGCCAGTGGGGAAAAACACCATGATAAGAATTTGCCTTCAATAAAAAGTTCACCATCTTCAAAAGAAACCTGGCAGCAGTATCCCTCGTGATCCACTTTCTTTCTGTCGCAACAATCACAGACATGATCCCAAATCCCGTACCGCCAGTAGTAACTACTTCATTACCGTAGTTATAAGCTTCATTACTACGTTCCCTCGCTAACCCGCTTACGGGATGAGCGAAATCCCAGAAATAACGAAATGTTTGTTTCTGAACCAGGTCAAGCAATGCAGAATCCGAAAGGTTTTTTGGCCTGTTGGCAGCATTGAATTCAACCGCCGCTTTCTTCTGTTTTACCTGCGCCAGCACCGTTTCGTGCAACCCAATACTGGCAACCAAAAAGAATAATACAATTTTCTTCATGTCTATCTATTTTTCACTCATTCTCCCATTTCCACATCTTCACATTTCCACATTTCCACATTTTCAAATTATAGGTATCCCGCTGAAAAACCCAATGCCTTCATCCCATCTTTTACTTCAGGGCAACTGGTGAACAAATCCCAGATCAATCCACTTCGATAGTTTTCAATCATCACGATAATAGGACCCTGGTCAATGGCCAGGTAGGTATTGGCAAACCAGAGATGATGAAGAGAAAACGCGTCTACAAAGCCGTAGTCTTTCCATATTTTATCGCCCAACACATAATAATAAAATTTCAACGCCTGCATAGATTCAGTCGGGGTATAAGGAAA
>JAEYVW010000449.1 GCA_023429365.1 Bacteroidota bacterium | reverse complement strand
TACGGCCAGCAAAACTAAGAGTCTCCAGGGAAAAATAAAGCAAAGCCCCTGTAAATGTAAAAGTCATAGATGCCGCGCGGGTCAAAGGTTCTGACAACTATCCAAGATTTTATTCCGGACAGCAATGATTTCTAATTCCCAAATCCAAACCCGAAAGTTATCGAATCCCAATCCCCTTCCCGTCTCCCCTCCTTCCCGGCAAAAAACTCAATCCCTCAATATAAACCTCACCCCACCAAAAAACCGTATCCCCTGGTTTGGTGCATACACGTATGCAGGGTCAAAACTCAATCCATATGGATTTTCAGCAGTGGCAATGACCTTCCCGGCTGCATCATATTCAACATTTTTGTCAAAAGGATCATGTGATCCTGCAATAAGGAAAGGTGCATTCTTCGCCGGTGTCCAGTTCAACAGGTTTTTAATGCCGCCAAATAATTCCAATTGTCGGTTGACCAGTTTGGTAAACTGTATATTCTGAATACTCCATACAGGTGAAGATCCAGGTCTTGGATCCGTGTCAGACAGAAGCGGCAAACGCATCGGCCCGTAAACATTACCAGTGTAATCAATACTGAGCTTTATGGCTGGTAAATTATACGTGATAGCCCAGGTGCCGCTCCATTTTTCAGTCAACATGGGCTGCACCCTGGTTTTCTTGCCAGTTCCATCTCTTTCCACTTTACTTACATCCTGCAGTGTAACACCCATCATGGTTTTTAAACGATGCCCAAAATTTAGCTCGGTATTTAATGTTACGCCCTTTGAAGTGGAATACCCGCGAAGGTTTTGATAGATGATCTTATTGGGATCACTGTCGTAGTCAGGAATGATCTGGTTGGTGAAATGAGAATACCAAACCGAAGCATCAAGATTCAATCCTACCTGCTGCCATTTGTATTGATGGGTATAATTCAAATTAATATTATAACTGCGCTCCGGCTTCAGCTCCTCCCTGATCTCGACGGCTCTTGACCCGGTAAGCGCCGCGTGTTCTTCGGTAAACAAACTTACTACCCTGAAACCTGTACCTGCATTGAGGCGAAATACCTGCTTGTCCTTCATCGACCATTTCCAGGCGATCCTTGGAGTAAGAATGGAGCCATGCGCGGGATGATGATCATATCGAATGCCGAGCAAAAGCAGGTGTTTCGGGTGAAACTTCCACTCGTCCTGCAGGAATATTCCCGGGATCGTATAACGCTCAGGTCTGTTAATACCGTTTAATGTATCTACTGTAGCGGTGGAATTGTCGTCATAATAATTATACCGAAGTGCCGATCCGAGCAGCAGGTTATGATTTTGACCTGCCTGTTTGTCCCAGGTTAACTGGCCGAAAGCGATCTTCTGCTTAGCCATATAAGGAATGGTTCCGTAATAAGAATTCTGGTCATGTGCTGTTGCAGAAAAAGAAAAAAACATTCTCTCATTGACAGGAAGTTGATAATTGCCTATCAGCTCCCAACGTTTTGTGTAAATGCTTTCGCCATACAGGCTGTCACCACCCCTGAAATTTTTATTCCAGCGCATATCACCACCCCATCTGTCTTCATAAAAATATCGTGCCGCCAGTGAAGCTACCCGCTCCTGCCGCCTTGTAAGGTTTATCTTATTAAATACAGAGACGCGGTGTTGCAGAGTCACATCTGTAAACTGGTCATCGTTCTTATCAAAAGGTTTTTGATAATTGAAATAATTAACCCCCAGCAGGGAAACCGCTTTCTTACCCAGCTTAAATTTTGTACCGATATCGAGATTGTGTTCCCTCCAACTTGTTGTCATAGCATTGACATTGAACCGCGGTGCTTTATCCGCAGACCTGGTAATAATATTGATCAGCCCGCCAATGGCTTCTGATCCATAGAGACCCGAAGCCGGGCCTTTCACGATCTCTACCCTCTCGATCAGCTGACTGGGTATGCCAAATAAACCATACACCGATGCCAGGCTGCTCACGATCGGCATACCATCAATAGTTATCATAGTATAAGGTCCTTCCAATCCGTTGATATGTATATCGCCGGTATTGCATACGCTACAATTTAATTGCGGTCGCACCCCATTGATGTTCTGAAGCGATTCGAAAATACTCGGTGTGGGATTTTTCTTGAAAAACTGCGGTGTATAAACTTCAACCGCGACGGGACTTTCCAGCTTGCTGACAGCCTTCATCGTACCCGTTACCACCACCGCATCAATTTCTTTTTCAAATGGTGTTAGTAGAATAGTTATATGTCCCTTTGAATCCGGTGTGATCGTTTTAGTTGCAAAACCGGTAGCACTGACAACCAAAGTTGAAGCTGATGGCGCTTCTATGGAGAATTTTCCGTTTGCATCACAGGCTACTGAACGCGAAGAATCAGACAACTGAACAGTAGCACCGGCAACTCCTTCCCCATTCGCGGTATTCACTACACTCCCATTTATCACCCGTTGCGCCGGCGAAGCGACACAAGATGCCAGGAAGCCAATCAACAAAATCCATTTCATAATTAAGGTTATCTAATATATTTTTTAGTCTTGTCTAAAAATATATTTAGTCAAATGTAAGAATTTGTATTGTAATTGCAAAGTCCCGGGTGAATGGTTGGGAATTAGGGATTTGTAATTTGGAAATTGGGGCTGGTGAACTGGCTGGTCGGGGAATGGATCAGTTTGACCGGAACCGGCGCCTAAGTAACTGTGCATTAAAGGCAACTATGACGGTACTCAGTGACATCAGCACGGCACCCATGGCAGGACTTAAAGTAAAATGCG
>JAEYVW010000385.1 GCA_023429365.1 Bacteroidota bacterium | reverse complement strand
AGCACCATGCTGGTTTTGAAATAATAAAATTTCATATTGGTGTTAATTTAATTGAATAGTTGCGATCTCATTATTTGACCCCATCGTTCTCGCGCATAAACTCCAGGATCTGGCGGGATTCATCTTTGGTAATATTCTGATTGGGCATTCTGACCAGGCACTGCTCGAGTAGTTTTTGTGCTTCGGGGTCTGTTTCCAGCATCATATCAACATTTGTGATCATATTCATGATCCAATGTGGTTCTCTTTTCTTGGTAATATCTTTCCAACCCGGACCTACCAGCCTTTCATCATTTAGTTTGTGGCAGGCCTGGCATTTTAATTCGTAAATGCCTTTGCCACTGGCTATCCACTCCGCATTAAGTGGTGTGGTCAGTTCTACATCACCGGGCTTTATCTCTGATCCATGCACCTCTTTTTGATCGTTTGCCGTGCCGTCTGCGGGCGTTGTTTCTGTCGTTTCGTCAGCTGGTTTTTGCTCGCTGTTGCAGGCACCTAAAAAGAAAAGGCCTGAAAGCATGAAAATAATTGCTAGTTGTGATGTACGTTTCATTTTGATGAATTGGAGGTTATAAATAAAAGTAGTATAATACTCTTTTATGGAACAAATGTATTCCGCACTGGAATCACCGCTTGTGACAACCGTCACCTCCCAGGATGATATTACTCAAAACCGGGTCCTCACTATAAAGCTATCAAATACCTTACCAAGGGAAAGGGTTTGACCACTCTCAGGAATAGGTAGAATCGTCTACTAAACTAAAAGATATTTTGGGAATCGTCAAAAATCATTACGATTGCTGACTGCGGTCATGTGGACAGGCGCGCCAAAAAATTATCATTGTCAATCAAAAACTTGTCAGGTGCGGATTGAACCTATCCATCATGAATCTATCGTAACCGACCTTGTGATACGCGATCACCGGGTGACCGGCATTTTCCGAAAATACAATATCAATTTTTGTTGTGGCGGCAATATTACCCTGGAGGAAGCCTGCAAACGGGTCAATGCCGATCTCGGGGAAGTGCTGAATGAACTAACCGATACATTGCGGGTAACAAGAATGGCGGTCTCCGTCGATTCCAGCAAATGGAACATTGACTTCCTGATCGACTACCTGGTGAACGTACATCATACTTACCTGTATGACAATTTGCCGGACCTAAAGGAAACCATGGTAAAATTTACCAGCGGTCACCAGTCAAAATATCCTTACCTGGGTGAATTGATGGGGTCCTTTCACTCGTTTTCCGAAGAGATATTCCCTCATCTAGAGCATGAGGAGAAGGTTATTTTCCCGTATATCCGGCAAATTGCCCATGGTTATGAAGACCGGGAACCTTATGCGGCATTGCTGGTTCGCACCCTGCGTAAACCCATCGACACGCTTATCCTTCATGAACAGGAAAATATTGGACGATATCTCTCAAAATTCCGCGAACTTACTAATGATTATATGCCACCAGCCAGCGCCTGTGTTACGCATAAGGTCGCACTTTCTAAATTAAAGGAGCTGGATACTGACCTTTCACAGCATGTATACCTCGAAAATGAACTTCTATTTCCGAAAGCCCTTCAGATCGAAAAGGAATTAAAAGCACTTTATAAATAAAAAAAGTAATGGGTATGAAAAGCCTTGTCATTTTTAAGGGTAAATACGGCGCCACTGCTCAATATGCGAGGTGGCTGGCGGATGAACTCAATTTCCCGCTTCATAAAAGTGATGATAATATTGACCTGAAATCGACCGCAGCCGAACTCTTCCTAATCGGTACAAGTATTTATATCGGTAAACTGCAGATCACCTCCTGGCTGAAAAACAACCTGGCTGCACTTCGGGATGCCAGGATCTTCCTGTTTCTCGTTTCAGGTACACCCGCGAACGAATCTGAAAAACTGGATATCGCTATCCGAAATGGCGTGCCGGAAGAATTGCAGAAAAATTTGACCGTTTTTTACCTCCCTGGCCGGCTTCGAATCAACAACCTGTCCTGGAAAGACCGGCTTATGCTTAAAATGGGTGCGCGCCTTACCAAAGATCCTCATGTTAAAAAGGCGATGCTAACCGATTATGACCATGTTAAAAAAGAAAACCTTGCACCGCTACTACATGCCGTGCGGACATATTACCTGGAAAATGCAAAAACGGTTGCACTAAGCTGAATATAAGCAGAGATTTACGTGCAGGACTGAATTGTGAGCGCAACAATACAGTTTGCTCCGCTTTAATATCAGGCATATTGATGGGCTACAACTTCGATTTTCGGCTTCAATAGCCCCGTTTACTTATATTTACAGCAATTAAATCGGAATCTGGAGAATGCTCGATCAGGCGCACATGACATCTTTGTTTGAGAATGCAACGGAGGGGATCATACTCACCGGCAAAGATGGAAATATCGTGTTGGTCAACCCCGCAGCCGAAAGAATATTCGGATACAAGGGTGAGGAACTGGTAGGCCAGCCGATCGAAGTACTGATCCCTGATCAATTCAAGTCAAGTCATAACGGTTTGCGGGAAGGCTTTTATCAACAACCCTCCAACCGGGTCATGGGTCATGGCCGGGATCTGTTTGGCCAAAAAAAGGATGGTAGCAAGATTGCAGTTGAGGTCAGCCTAAGTCATTACAAAAAAAACGATGAGCTTTTCGTAATCGCGTTTATTGTAGATATCACCCGGCGCAAGGAAATCGAAAGGGACATGCTGGAGCAGCAAAAGCAATTGGAGAAAGTAAGCAATCAGATCCGGAAGATGAATACAGAGCTGGAAGTGAAAGTGGAAGAACGTACCATGATCCTCAAAGAAGCGTTGCAGCGCCTCGAACAATCCCAAATAGAATTAAGTGAAGCTTTAGACAAGGAGCGGCAGCTGAGCGAGATCAAAAGCAGGTTTGTGTCGATGGCATCACACGAATTTCGTACTCCGCTCAGCACCGTACTTTCATCGGCGTCACTGCTCGAAAAATACAAGACCACCGAAGAACAACCGAAGCGGGTAAGGCATATTGAAAAAATTAAAAATTCCGTACGTCATCTCAACGAGATCCTGGAAGATTTTCTTTCTTTGGGCAAGTTGGATGAAGGTAAAGTGGAAACGCATGTGGATGAACTTGATCTGAAGCACTTCCTGAATGATGTACTGGACGAAATGAAGGGACTTCTTAAGGAGGGTCAACACACAGAACTTGAATACGAGGGCCAGGAACAAATCCTTTGTGACAAGAAGTTGTTGAAAAATATCCTGATCAATCTCATCACCAATGCCATTAAATTTTCTGGCGAAGAAACGCAGATTACGATCAGGGGTTATGTAAACGAGGAAAACGCGGTAATTTCTGTATCAGACCAGGGAATCGGGGTTGCTGAGGAAGATGTGCAACACTTGTTTTCGAGTTTTTTCAGGGGCGCCAACGCGGTCAATATCCAGGGAACCGGGCTAGGCCTGCATATCGTTAAAAGATATATTGACCTGATGCATGGATCAGTTAATGTAAAAAGCAAACTCAATGAAGGAACCACTATCAGCATAACCATCCCCCGTAAAAGAATAGTATTATGAAATCTGTTTTAGTAATTGACGACAATAACGATATCCGGGAAAACACAGCCGAGATACTGGAAATGGCAGGTTACAGGACCATCGCCGCGGAGAACGGGAAGAAAGGTGTTGAACTGGCCTTAAAAGAAAAACCGGACCTGATAATATGCGATATCATGATGCCGGAGCTGGATGGATATGGGGTATTGCACCTGCTTCGCAAAAACCCGGATACGCAAACTATTCCTTTTATATTTCTTACCGCCAAAACCGAAAGGTCTGACCTCCGGAAAGGTATGGAAATGGGGGCTGATGATTATATTACAAAACCCTTCGAGGACATCGAGTTGCTGAACGCCATCGAAGTAAGGTTAAAGAAGGCAGAGGTATTCGATACCAAATATTCCATGTCGCCCCAGGGAATCAGCGAGTTTTTAAAAGATGTGAAAGACAATGGCATCCTTGATAAATTGTCGGAGCAATACAGTATAGAAACTTATCCTAAAAAACAAACACTTTACCAGGAAAAAAAGCGGCCCCGGTTTTTATACTTCCTTGTAAAAGGGAAAGTGAAAACTACGCTTACGCACGAAGATGGAAAAGAGTATATCACCAATATTTATACTGATGGCGATTTAATCGGTTACCAGGCACTGATCGATGAAAAAAATTACGAAGACAACGCGGTGATACTCGAAGAAGCTAATATTATGCAGATCCCCCGGGAAGATTTTCTCCAAATGATCTACGGTGATATCAATGTAGCCGCTAAATTTATCCGGATCATCACGCAAAATGTGAAGGAAAAAGAAGAACGGCTGCTGAACCTTGCCTATAGTTCGCTTCGAAAAAGGGTAGCCAAGGCACTGGTTGATCTTCATGGCAAATACAATCCCAACGCCGATGGGATCATCATCGATATTTCAAGAGATGATATCGCCCATTATGTAGGTACAGCCACTGAATCGCTGATCCGGACACTTAGTGATTTCAAGGCAGAAAAACTAATCGAGATCAAGGAAGGTAAGATCCGCATCACAGATGTGGAAAAATTAAAGAACCTTCTGTATTGATCTGATAGCAACGTTTCCTTTTGATCCACAACATGCGAATCGGCTCAGGGACATAACCAGCATTCGCATTTTTCCCGTTTTTCCCATTAAACCTGCCCTATTCGTAGATTTACGATGTAGTTTTCCGTCGTCGTAGTTCTACATGATTGATCAGTAAATATTGACTTAAGAATGATATGATTCACTATTTCCAATGAACCCGCGCGGACGTTACTTTGTATTCGAGTAACGATTGTGATTCCATAAAATTTTTTAAGATCCGTTCCCTATTTCCAAATCCTATGTTCTGAAAGAACCACCGTCCTCCTGGAGAAACCCACCGGTGTTAACGCCGGTGGGCCACTCAAAAAAAAAATCTGAAATCACTGCCCCAAAAATTAGCCCCGTAATTGTTTTTTGTAGTATTTTAGAAACTCCGATTCTTATCTATCGATTTTCAAGCCGCATCCAAGAAACATTCCTCTCCTATTTAAGCCAGGCTATCTTTTTTTT
>JAEYVW010000261.1 GCA_023429365.1 Bacteroidota bacterium | reverse complement strand
ACAGGTAGGTTTTGAAGTATAAGTTCCAGTAAACTTCAGAGCCGGAACTTAAACTTTTAATTATGCCTCTGTCTTATCATGGTTTTGGTCCCGCTGCCATTTTGATAATGATCGTTTCGGTGATCATCGGCGAAATTTATAAGGCATACAAACGCCGGCAGCAACAACAGCACTAATCGAAGAAAAGATCAGCTGCGATCCCGTCCGCCATTAGTTTCCCTTTCCTGGTTAGTCTGAGAAAATCGTTTTCAATAACCAACATTTCCAGCTCCGTATATTTCTTTGCACCTGCTAAAATCGCCGCGCGATGCGGTTCATCCACTTTATCAAGATCCACGCCCTCCATCGTCCGCAACGAGATCATGATGTATTCGTTCAGTTTCTGGACCGGTGTAAGTAATTCTTTCTCCAGTGGCAACACAGCTTCATTAATGGAAGCGATATACTTATTATTGTTTGCAATATTCCACCACCTGGCATCCCCGTCAAATGAATGAGCCGAAGGCCCCAGTCCCAGGTATTTTTTCCCCTTCCAATAAGAAGAATTATGCCGGCTACGAAAACCAGGTTTTGCAAAATTGGAAATTTCATAATGTTCGTATCCCGCTTCTGCCAGCCACTCCATTAGAAGTAAAAACTGCTCGGATTGCTTGTCGGGATCCACAGCTGCAACCCGTTGTTCGCGGATCATTTTATCGAGTGGTGTTTTGGGCTCTACCGTCAGCGCATAGCAGGAGAGGTGCGGAATACCGAGAGAAATGGCGGTTTCAACATTTTGTTTCCATTTATCATTGCTCAGACCCGGTGTGCCATAGATCAGGTCGATGGATATATTGTCAAAGCTACCGATCGCCAGGCGCAAATTTTCAATAGCCTGCGTGGCATTATGCGCCCGGTTCATCCAACGAAGGTCTTCTTCAAAAAAACTTTGTATGCCAATGCTCAGCCGGTTAATGCCCGATCCCCGCCAGCCTTCCAGGTTTTGGTGATGGATATCGTCGGGATTGGCTTCCAGGGTTATTTCCGCATCCGCCGTGATCAGGAACCGAGACCTTAGTTTGTCGAGTATCAGGCTGATCTCTTCCGGACTGCACAGGCTTGGTGTGCCACCTCCGAAATAAATGGTGCCGATCGTTTCGTCCTGAAAATTTTCAAATTGCAGGTCTGTTTCCTTCAATAAAGAAGTTATTAATTCGTTTTTATACCGCAGTGAAGTAGAAAAATGAAAATTGCAGTAGTGACAGGCCTGCCTGCAAAAGGGAATATGGATATAAATGCCGCTCAACCAGGTTTGTGATTTAATGGATATTTTTAATTTCTTTTCCTCGGGTTTAAAACAATGAATTCCTATGATAGTTGACCAGGCATGACAAAATTAAGGCTTCATATACTGGCTCCGTTTTTTTTGTTATACTATGCTCAGGCAGCAGGGCAGGATTTGTACCCGCTGCGAATTGATGGCGTTGACAAAGATTCCATTTTCATAAAATCACTGGGTGTAAAAACTATTTTTAACCACCGCAACGAGTGTGTGGCCTATATAGATCAACTCCCACAATTCCTGCAATCACTGGGCTATGTAACCGCATCCGTTGATTCGGTTTTGTATGATTCATTGTGGGCCAGGGTATCGCTGTATATCGGCGATCGCTATGAATGGGCCCAGCTCAATGTGGACGGTGTTGATCCCAACGTGCTGCAGGCAATTGGTTGGCGCGAACGTGTCTTTAGTGGCAAGGCGATGGATTTTTCACAGGTTAATTTATGGCAGGAGAAAATCCTTAGCCATATGGAAAATACCGGCTATCCTTTCGCAAAGGTCGAACTTGACAGCCTGCAGGTGGAGGGAGAAAAAGTGTCGGCAAGACTGCGATTGGAAAAAGGACCTTCCTACAAAGTGGATAGTATCAGGGTACTTGGAGATACCAGAATCTCCAACGAATTTTTGCAACGCTATCTTGAGATCCGAAATGGAAGTTTGTATAACAAGGAAAAGCTGCTCAGGGTGAGCAGCCGGATCCGCGAACTGACTTACGTAGAGGAAGAATATCCTGCCCGGCTGGTCTGGCTGGGTACAGGATCGGTGCTGGAACTTTACCTTAAACCCAAAAAGAGCAGCCAGGTGAATGTACTGGTAGGCTTTTTACCGAATAACGACCAGCTTTCTTCCAAAAAAATACTCATCACTGGTGAGGCGAACCTGTTATTGAAGAACGCGCTTGGGGCGGGGGAGACCATCGGTTTGAACTGGCAGCAGTTGCAGGTAAAATCGCCAAGGCTGAATATCCTTTACCAGCATCCTTATCTTTTTAATTCGCCGATCGGGTTAGACTTTGCCTTCGACATGTTTCGCAAAGACAGTACTTTCCTGAATGTGAACTTCAGGCTCGGTGCACAGTATATATTAAATGTCAACCAGTCGGGTAAGCTCTTCTTACAAAAAAGTCAGTCCATAGTCAATGGCGTCAACAAGAATTTCATTTTACAACAATACCGTCTTCCTGACGAGGCCGACGTGAGCTCGACCAATATTGGTGTAGACTATGAGTTTAATAATACCAACTATCGTTTAAACCCAACCAGTGGAAACGAATTCCGCCTGATCACATCCATTGGTACCAGGAAGATCAAGAAGAATAGTGAAATACTGGAGCTGAAAGATCCCGGTAACCCATCCTTCGATTTTGGAACTTTATACGATACGATCAAACTAAAAACCTACCAGTTCAGAGCCCGGGCCACGGCGGCGAAATATCTCCCGCTGGGAAGCCAGCGCCGCACCACGATCAAGATTGGTTTCAACGGAGGTATGTTCCAAAGCGCCAGCATATTCCGCAATGAGCTTTTCCAGATCGGCGGCTACCAGCTATTGCGTGGTTTTGATGAGGAAAGCCAGTATCTGTCGCATTTCTTGATCGGTACGGCCGAGTTTCGTTACCTCGTTGGACAAAACTCCTATTTTTATGGATTTACCGATGGTGGCTGGGGGCGCAACAAAAGTCAGAATACCGATGTTGACTACACTTATTTCGGAACAGGACTGGGACTTGCATTTGAAACCAGGGTAGGCATATTCAACCTGGCCTGGGCCGTGGGAAAAAGAAGCGACCTCGAGTTTAATTTGCGTCAATCAAAAATTCATATCGGCTTTGTCAACTATTTTTAACCCCTAAAACCAAATTGACTCCATAAACCCTTTAAACTTCTACTAATTGCTGCGAAACTTTTTCTTATTACTTTATTTGTTTGTTTCCTCATGCCTGGCAGCACAAGACAGTATCGTGCCCGCTCCCCGCACAGGAGTTGACACGCTGCACTCCCGGGATACCAGTGAGGGTGTCTACACGTTAGATACCGTTTCCCGCCGTCCCCTCACACTTTTTTCCAATTCCGGTCCCAACCTCATCGATACTTTACCTCTGACCTACCAGCTAGCCGCTAAACATCCATTTTATAGTTTCAGCACCCCTCCAGTCAGCAGCAATTCCGATATCAGGCGATTTGAGGGAAAGGAGCTATTGTTCTATGTAGTGACAGCGCTGGTGATGGTTTTTGGTTTATTGAAGCTTGGGTTTTCAAAATATTTCAGTGACCTGTTCCGGGTATTTTTCCGTACCACTCTTAAGCAAAGGCAGATCCGGGAGCAATTGATGCAGACACCTTTTCCGTCCCTGGTATTTAATGGTTTTTTTGTGGCTAGTACCGGACTATACCTTACTCTTTTGTTTAAATATTTCGAAATCACCCCCATCGATAATTTTTGGTTGTTGTACCTGTATTGTTGTATCGGGTTGTCCGTGATCTACCTGGTCAAGTTCCTGGGACTGATCATTTGCGGCTGGCTTTTTAATATGCGTAAGGCTGCCGATTCTTATATTTTTATTGTCTTTATCATCAATAAAGTGATCGGGATCGCCCTGGTCCCGTATATAGTTTTACTGGCTTTTAGCGACGGAATTATGTATACAGTGGCGCTGGTGTTGTCCTGGTGCACAGTGGGGGCCCTGTTTCTGTACCGCTTTATCTTAGGATTTGCTGCTATTCGTAATGAGGTCAGGTTCAACCTTTTTCACTTTTTTTTGTATCTCTGCGCGTTCGAAATAGCACCCCTGCTGCTGATTTACAAGCTCTTACTATTCGTTTTCTAAGTATAATAACTTAGCTTTGCACACAAATTTAGCCACACCACATGATAAAAAATGGGGTCAAAAAGGCCGACGATCAGGCCAAAACGATTCAAAAGATATTGATCACTCAGCCGAGACCAGAAAGTGACAAGTCGCCATACTTCGAACTTTCCCGGAAATATGGTCTCGATTTGGAATTCCAGCCCTTTATTCGTCTTGAAGGAATCCCGGCCCGTGAATTCAGAAAACAAAAGATCGATATCCAAAGCCATACAGGTGTTGTATTCACCAGCCGAAACGCGATCGACCACTTTTTCAGAACCTGTGATGAAATGAAGGTCAGCGTTTCACAGGACACCAAGTATTTCTGTATCACCGAAGCAGTAGCACTTTATCTCCAGAAATTTATTCTTTACCGCAAACGCAAAGTCTTTTATGGCGCCGATGGAACCAATAAAAGCATGTTTGACGTCATCAATAAGCATAAGGGTAATGAGAAGTTTCTTTACGTATGCTCGGAGAACCAGCAGGACAACGAGATCGTAAACTGGCTAAAGGCGAACAATTGCGAATTTGCCCTGGCATTTATGTATCGTACCCAAAGCAATGATGTAA
>JAEYVW010000356.1 GCA_023429365.1 Bacteroidota bacterium | reverse complement strand
GCCTGTAACCGCGCTACTGCTGATTTCCTGCTCACCTCACCGCTCATGCACCAGGATTACGAGACCATCCTGGTGGATTATTCTGCTTATACTAATAGGAGGTTGAAATAATTTGGACCCGATCGCTATCGGGTTTGGAATTTAGAATCAATGCTCTCAGGATACTTTGGCCTCAGAAAAATGCGTTAAGAAAATTAAGGTAAGTCGTCTTATCGCGAAGGTTAAACGAGCGGGGCAGGATAGCTGGTAAAACGGAACTCCGTTCCGTCTTGCTGGCCGGAACGGGAGTTCCGGCATCCATGGACACCGCTGAAAAAACTACACGAGCGATACGAAAATTAAGAAAAGCCACTTTGAGAGTATTTCGACATCAATGATTGGGATGGAAATTTGGCCTCAGAAAAATGCGTTAAGAAAATTGAGGTAAGTCGTCTTATCGCGAAGGTTAAACGAGCGGGGCAGGATAGCTGGAAAAACGAAACTCCGTTCCGTTCTTGCTGGCCGGAACGGGAGTTCCGGCATCCATGGACACCGCTGAAAAAAAAGAACACAAGCGCCACGAAAATTAAGAAAAGCCACTTTGAGAGTATTTCGGTCAGCAATGATTTGGAATTTGGGCCGATAACTTAAATAAAAAACCTGGCTAATAAGGCCAGGTTGTTAGTTTGTATGGACAGTGTGCTTGTAAACTATATTGTTTAATGTTTCAGGAACTTCAAACCAAAATCAAAAGAACGGTTGGGGGATTTGATGTAATACACGCCGGCAGGCAAATGGTACAAATCGAAATGAACGGTATTTTTTCCGGGTCCCACTTGCACTGATTCTTTAATAACCACGCGACCTGCATTGTCTATGATATGCAGATCAATTTTTTCTTTTCTTTCTGCCACAAACGAAAGGTTGATCTCATTGGTAGCCGGGTTGGGGAACAGACCGATGCTGTTCTTAGCCGTGATTGCAATGCTGACGAGCTTGGAATAAGTAAACCTGCCATCGATATCGCGTTGCTTTAACCGATAGTAAACCGGGCTGGCTTTTAACGCGGTCACGCCTGGATCAGTGAACTGGTAACTATGCGTGCCTGGCCTGTTGTAGGACAAAACGTTACCAACTGCATTAAACTGAACGCCATCAACACTTCTTTCAATTATAAATGATTCCGTGGCTTCTTCATTGGTCGTTTTCCAATTCAAAAGTGCATCCTCATTTTCAAGTCTTGCCTTAAATTCTACCAATTGAAGTGGTAGTACAGAGGAGTAATTGATCACCCATAATTCGCGGCCCAGGTCAGTCTTCCTTATACTTGCATAAATATGGTTGTCGGTTTCCACCAGCTCCTGTATATCGCCCTCACCGGGATCGCCCACGCCCTGCACGATCATTGTTCCTGAAGGGGAGCCATCACTTTCCCAGGTTTTGTAACCGGTAACACCGTCATTCCCGGTGAATATGAGTTTGTTCAGCAATTTTGAGAAATTACCTACGGCGCCACTTTCTGCACCGGGCCATACGTCTTTAACGAGCATAGTACCGGCCAGTGTACCATCGCTTTTCCAAAGTTCAGCTCCTTTCTGACCATTATCAGCGGAGAAGAATAATTGACCGTTTACATTTTTCAGGCTGAAGGGAAAGCTGCCGTTAGCTCCAACCCAGATATCTTTCACCATCATAGTGCCTGCAGCTGTACCATCGCTTTTCCATAATTCTGTTCCGCTTGCACCATTATCGGCAGAAAAGTATAAAGTGCCTCCTACATTGATCAGGTCGAAGGGATAGCTGTCGTGGCTGCCGGGGAATATATCCTTTACCAGCTTGGTGCCGGCCGCGGTGCCATCACTTTTCCAAAGCTCAACACCCGCTGTACCATCCGTTGCAGCGAAATACAGAATTCCGTTCAAATTCGCCAGGGCCTGCGGGTAGCTACTGCCAGAATAGGGATTAATATCTTTTACCATCACGGTCCCTTGTTCGGTACCGTCACTTTTCCAGAGTTCAACGCCGTGCACACCATCATCAGCAGAGAAATACAGGGTGCTGTTGATATTGACAAGACCTGAAGGATTGCTGCTCAAACTACCTGACCTGATATTTTTGACCATGTATGTACCTTCCAGCGTTCCATTACTTCTCCAGAGTTCGTTTCCGGCTACGCCATCATTGGCTACAAAAAAAAGTGTGTGATTAACCGGTGTGAGGTAGCCGATACTACTACTTGCGGTGCCTGGCCTGATATCTTTCACCTGGACAGTTCCTGCTTCGGTGCCGTCCGTTTTCCAAAGCTCCATGCCATTCACACCATTATTGGCCGCAAAAAAAAGTGTATTGTCAACATTTGCCAGGTAACAGACATTACTGCTGGCTGAGCCTGGGTTTATATCCTTAAGCAAGGTAAAGCTCTGTGCAATTACGATGTAGGAGAACAGGAGAGGGCAAAAAACAAGTAAAAGTTTTTTCATACCGTACAGGATATTGGAAGGTGGTTGGATACCGGGCTTAAATATTCCAAAAAATCCTAATTGGTTCAGATGGCCTGGAATATCTCTAACGCCTTGACAGCAAACTACTATATAATGTGCTGCATAAGCAAAATCTAGGCGAAGATTTCCTAAAAATTAAGTAGTAATCCAACAGCCCAACGAGGAAAATTCCCGCGCTTGTAGTGAAATTTCTATCCGAGATTTGGAAACTCAGTGTTTCCCCTTAGAAGGCACTTATTGTTTATTTACCTTGATTACTTTCCTTATTTTTTCTCCCCTGATCTCGAGATAATAAACGCCTCTCGCCAAATTGCTTATATCCTCTGTAACAACGGTTCGACCTTGTAACAGATTGTATTGGCCAAACCTGATCAGTCGCCCACTGTTGTCCATCAATTGCCACTTCAATTGTTCCTGGCGTGGCAGGCTGATAGAAAGATTCATCGTTGCCTGAACGGGATTGGGATAAAGTGAAATAGAGGTCTTTTCTTGTGCGATATCGATCGAAACGATCTTTGAATAAACATAGCTTCCGTCGAGGTCCACCTGGCGGAGCCGGTAATAGATCGTGCGCGTGTCAATGGAAGTAATATTTGCGTCGGTATAATCATATTGATGACTACCCGTTGTATTTATTGCAGCTACTGATCCTATTTGGTGAAAGCTTATGCCATCGAGGCTTCTCTCAACCAAAAAATTATCTGTGTTGGATTCATTCTCAGTAGTCCAGCGGAGTTTTCCATCATTGTTCTGCAGCCAGGCTTCGAATGTTAGCAATTCTAGTGGAAGTCCAATTTCAGAAGGCATATTAGCCGCCCAGACTTCCATTCCCAACGCACTCGTGGTTATCCCGGCAAAGATCTTCCCGTTTGCTTCGATTATCGCGTTTTTAAATTCATAAAGCTGGATCGGCAGGGCATCACCGCTACCATTTACAATATCCTGTACCAATCGGGTGCCTGCCAGGGTGCCGTCGGTGATCCAGATCTCGTTGCCATGTACGCCGTCGTTGGCTGTAAACATCAACTTATTTCCCACTTTCGCGAAGGAGTTAATATCGCTGTTGACGCTACCCGCATTGATGTCTTTGATCATTTGCGTGCCACTGACGGTACCGTCAGTTTTCCATAATTCCCAGCCATGGGTATCATCGTATCCTGTAAAATAGACCTGCCCATTAAGGGTTGTGACTACTTCCACAGTATTGAAATAAGAATTGTCCCTGGGCTTGAGTAGCAGGGTCCCGGCGGCAGAACCATCGCTTCTCCATAAGCCGTCGGTTTCCAGGAAATAAAAATAGTTGCCCGCGGCCACGCCGTGGTTGTCGAAGTTACCTCCAAAAAGCTCTGTTATCATCACGGTACCTGCTGAAGTGCCATCGCTTTTCCACAATTCATTTCCTTCGGTTCCTTTATATACCGTAAAAAACAAAGTTCCATTGACGTTGACGAAATTATTCAATGCATAATCTGAACCCGGGTAAATATCCTTGATCAAAGTTGTACCTGCACTGGTACCATCTGTTCTCCACAATTCGGATTTGTAATAGTCATCTGAAGCGAGGAAATATATATGCCCGTTCATACCGGTAAAACCCTGCGGGTTGCCACTATGCGGCGTACCGGTTTCCAATCCTGAAGTAGCCACGCCGGGAAAAATATCTTTCACCATCACTGTGCCTTCGGGAGTACCATCGGATCTCCACAGTTCACGACCGGCAATACCGTCATTGGCATTAAAATATAAATAACCGTTGTAGCTATAAAATGAAGTCGCGGAACTGGATACTGAACCCGCGTAAATATCTTTTACCATCACCGTACCACTTGCGGTACCATCGCTTTTCCAAAGTTCGGCGCCATGAACACCGTCATTGGCTTTGAAAAATAAAACACCATTCACGTTTGTAAACAGTTCGAGTTCACAACCCGCCGCACCGGGAAAAATATCTTTCACCATCACAGTACCTGCAACCGTACCATCTGTCTTCCATAGCTCATCACCGTGCGCTCCGTCATCGGGTCTGAAGTATAAAACACCGTCTACATTGGTAAAATTGAAATACGAACTACCGTTAGTGCCGGGGTTGATATCTTTTAAAAGGGAGAAAGGTTGAGCGAGGAGGCTTGATTGCAGGAAAAAAAGCGCAATCAGGGTTAATACAGGGTAGAATTTTCTTTTCATAGCCGAGGTTTAAGATTAGATAGGAGTTAACTCCGGCTTTTCAAGAAAATTGACGGGCTAAATATATATAAAGTCTTTTGTGAATTCTGCGCGTTTCTGCATTATTATTTATCCAGATTGCGTAACCCTATAGTTTTTAACAAGTTAATATATGGTGTACGATCGCCGTGGGGTCCTGTATTTCTGTAAATTGCAGTATGGCTTTCAATCTTCATGCTCCATTTCCCCCGGCTGGCGATCAGCCTCAGGCCATTCGGCAATTGACTGAAGGCCTGCTGGAAGGTGAACGGTATCAGACCCTTTTAGGGGTGACTGGGAGCGGAAAGACGTATACCATCGCCAATGTGATCCAAAATGTACAAAGACCAACCCTGGTTTTAACGCATAATAAAACACTGGTGGCTCAATTATATGGTGAATTCCGCCAGTTTTTCCCGGATAACGCCGTAGAGTATTTTGTCTCTTACTATGATTATTACCAGCCAGAGGCCTACATGCCAGTGAGTGGTGTGTACATTGAAAAGGACCTGAGCATAAATGATGAGCTGGATAAGCTAAGGCTAAGAGCCACATCAAGTTTGTTGAGTGGGAGGAGGGATATTATCGTCGTTGCATCTGTAAGTTGTATATATGGTATGGGTAATCCTACAGATTATGAAAGTGGGATCATCCGTATCAATAAGGGTCAAACTATTTCCCGCCAGGGTTTCCTGCACTCGCTTGTAAACTCATTATACAATAGAACTACACTTGAATTCAACCGCGGTACATTTCGGGTAAAAGGTGATACTGTAGATATAAATCTGCCTTATGTTGATTATGGTTATCGCGTCACTTTTTTTGGAGATGAAATTGAGGAGATCGAAAGCATGGATGTGGTGACAGGCAAGCGTATCGCTAAAATCGAAAATGCAGCGATATTCCCTGCAAACCTCTATGTTGCACCTAAGAACATTATGCAGCAGGTGATCTATGAAATACAGGATGAGCTGTATGCGCAGGTTGAATATTTCAAAGCATCCGGCAAGCTGATCGAAGCTCAGCGACTAAAAGAGCGGGTGGAATACGATCTCGAAATGATAAAGGAGCTGGGATATTGCAGCGGGATTGAAAACTACTCCCGCTTTTTCGACAGGCGTGTGCCGGGCACGCGACCGTTTTGCCTGCTGGATTATTTTCCCAAAGATTACCTAATGGTAATCGACGAAAGCCACCAGACCATCCCTCAGGTGAGTGGGATGTACGGCGGTGACAGAAGTCGTAAACTGATCCTGGTGGACTATGGCTTCCGGTTGCCCTCCGCGCTGGATAACCGGCCACTGAATTTTCATGAATTTGAATCACTGATCAACCAGGCCATCTTTGTGTCTGCTACTCCCGATGATTTCGAACTGGAAAAAACAGGCGGTGTCGTGGTGGAACAGGTGGTAAGACCTACTGGTTTGCTCGATCCTCCTATCGAGATCAGGCCCAGCATTAACCAGATAGACGATCTGCTAGATGAAATAGATAAAAGAGTCACCAAGGGTGACCGGGTGCTGGTGACAACGCTCACCAAGCGCATGGCAGAAGAAATGGATAAATACCTGCATCGCATCAATATTAAGTCGAAATATATCCACAGTGAAGTAGATACGCTTGAAAGAGTAGAGATACTGCGACAACTTCGTCTTGGTGAAATTGATGTGCTGGTGGGTGTAAACCTGCTGCGTGAGGGTCTCGATCTGCCGGAAGTTTCCCTGGTAGCCATTCTTGATGCCGACAAAGAAGGATTTTTAAGAAATGAAAAATCATTAACCCAAACTGCGGGGCGTGCGGCCAGGAATGTAGATGGCCTGGTGATCTTTTACGCTGATAAGATGACCGAAAGCATGCAGAAAACCATCGACGAGACGAATCGCCGTCGTGAAAAACAGATAGCTCATAATATTGAACACGGCATCACTCCCAGGACCGTGGTAAAATCCAGGCAACAGGTGCTCGCGCAGACCTCTGTTTTGGACATAAAAGGTTATGATCCTGCTAATCCTTATGCCATTGCGCCGGATGAAGACCTGGTGACTGTGGCGGCTGAGGACCAGGAGGAATATAAGACCATTCCCCAGGCCGAGAAAGCTATAGCCCGCGTCAAAAAACAAATGGAGAAAGCGGCACGTGACCTGGATTTTATGGAAGCGGCGAGATTACGCGATGAAATGTTTCAACTTCAAAAGAAGCTGGAGGAAATGAAGAAATAACCTAGTATATCTACGAG
>JAEYVW010000323.1 GCA_023429365.1 Bacteroidota bacterium | reverse complement strand
ATATGTACAATTTTATGTCCAGCCGCGTTTTTTCTGAAAGTATTCAGTGTAGACGTATTATCCAGGTATGCCTGGCCTTTCAACAGCCGGCTTAGATTCCTTGCGGTTTTAATGGTATGCGGCTGTGAAAGCAGTGACAGGTATTGCAGATCAAGTTCTATGGAATCTTTTATTGCCTGCGCGTAATTTTTTTTGGCTTCTTCTGTAAAACCGGGTACAAAAGCGATATAGTTATCGTTTGATTCAACCGGCAGCTCATTTCCTATCATATATAAACTGTAATGATAAGAAATGGTATGGCGGGCCAGCAGGCTATTGGAAGAAAGCTCCTGGAATGTGTTGGCTTTCTTTGGGGTCAGCATTTCGAAGCTAAGAGCAAACAAAACGCCATCGGGTATGATGATGATATCTTCATGTTTGACTGCGGCTTCAAGTGGTTGCCAGAGATCATGATACAATTCCTGCAACAACAGACCCTGTATGCTTCCACTTGAATTTCGTTCCAGCAACGCGTTGATCTTTTCTTCCAGCCTGTTGTTCGTGAGTTGTACGAGTTTCTTTTCTTTTTGGTCTACAACCAGCGCATACAATTCGTCTCCGGAAAAGAAATAGCGGATTACAGAAGTTCCAGGTGCCACAGCGCTTTGAAATTCGGTTGAAGAAAGCCGGGGTGACCCATAACGAAGATTGTAATAGGCGGGGTATTGCTGTCTTATTTTCTCAAGGTAGCTATTCCAATTGTTTGTCGCCTGCAGGTATTTATTCATTAACACACTATCGGCCGCTCCGGTCTGCAGGGCTGCGGGGATCGCGGATCTGAGATTTTTTTCTTCTTCCTGAATGGCGGGTGGTATACCTTCGAATGCAACCAGCTTGGCTTTATCAAGTCGTCCGCGAATGCGGTTGTAAAGCCCGGATTCATGGAGATTGATGAATTTGTCAAGATGAATTTCAGCCTGCGTTTGCTGGTAAAGTTCCATTTCTACCTGCTTCGAAAATTCGATCAGTTCCGCGTTCTCCGCCACCAGAATATTGATACTTTCCTCACTATCGATCATCGACCTGCGACGCTTAAGGATTTCCATGGCTTCCTGTAATTGTAACGACACTGATCTCAGGAAAGAAGTATCGCGTTTTTCCTGCAGCGCATATTGTGCCTGTAGTTTGAGCAATATCGCTTTGGGCTGGTATACCTGAACTTTTACAGTATCCAGCAGGTTTTTAGCCAGAGCAAGCTGCTTATTCAGCGCATTTAACCCCTGGTTGCTGTAGTCAATACTTTCATTATACAGTTTGGCTGTTTTACTTAATTCTGCGAGGTTGAGCAACTGGTAAAAGGCGGCAAGACTTTCAAGTCCCTGCACCTTCTGTATATAGTCAAGGCCTCTTTTAGCCATAGACTTCGCTTTCGAATAATCGCCATTGCCGGCATAAAATGAAGCGGCTGTTCTCAAGAACTGCAGGTAGATATTGTCATATTCACCTTCGTAGGAGGTTTCAAACAATTTTTCACTTTGCTGGTAATATTTGGCAGCCTCAGCGATGTTCTTTTTATTCTCCAATGCCATGGCCATCTGGTAGCAGGCATCGCCTTCCCAAAAAAGAAAATCTCCTTCTGCTGCTCTTAATTTTTGCAATCCACTGGTTAGATACTGTATGGATTTGTCGTATTCATGGATGTCATTATAATGCTGGCCCAATAATATTTCCGAGATAAAAACACCTGGATGCCCGGGAGGAAGTTTTTCCTGTTTTTGCTGGTAAGAATACCGGAGCAGATCACCTGCTTTAAAATAGTCGCCAATGTCTCGATACAAGCCTGCGAGATTATCCATGCCTTCAAACAAGCCTGAAAGGGCATTTTGCTTTTTGGGATTTAAGCCCGGGCTTGCAATGAACTTCTGTGTATTGCTGATGCAGGCTTTCATCATTTCAATTCCCTCTGTCACTTTGCCTTCGGCACCGTATAAACCCGCTAGATTATTTTGTATGATGGAGGGACGGTAAAAACGGTTGGTTTCGTTCTCGGGCATCTGTCCCAGCACATCCAGGGCTTTTTTATAAAACAGGCTGGCACTGTCATAACGCGATCCGTACCACATGATGGTACCCATGGCATTATAGCTAAGATAAATGTCTTCCAGGGGAGTGGTCTTAGCTGTTTCGCGGATCGACATCGCCTTACGGTGATGTCTCGCTGACAGGCTCACATTAGCCATTCGTTGGGCCATCACTCCAAGGTTGTATTCAATCTGGGCTGTCAGCAGGGGATCAGGTACGGGGAGTTGATTGGCATATACCAGTGCATCTTCATATTTTTTGTAAGCGTGGTTATAGTTGCCCATATTGGCAAAATGAGATGCAACCTGTATCTCAAGCTGACTATGAAAAGCGGGATTATTGGAAACCTGTTTAGCCTGGTCGACAAATTTTTGCAACTCGGCGCCACTCCCGGATTCGCCATGGAGGCCGATGGCAATATCCCCGGCTAGTGACACGCATTGCAGTATGCTGTCCTGTTTGCCAGTGACATCCAACTGCCTGATATATTGTTGCAGCAATGTTTCGGCAAGTTTGAAATCCTTCGATTCAATGGCTTTTACCAGGTCGGCACGACTGATCTTTTCCTGTTGTGCAATTAAGGGCCAAATCACAAGAAGACAGGCGAGCGATAAGGCAGAAATGAATTTTCGGAGCATTAATTCTGGTTAATGGCATTCAATAATTCTGCTTTCCTAGGGTGATTTGATTTTTCGATTAGGGACTTTGCGGAGGCTGTTTGTTTTTCTTTCAGAAGGATCAGGCCAAGATACCAGCAGGCATCACTATAAAACGACTGAGTGCTATCGGAGACAATTGTTTCCAGGTGTTTTTTAGCGACATCATCCCTGCCAAGCGCCTGGTTGACCATACCCAAAAAATATTGAAGGGTATCACCTGGTTGGCCAGATGTATTCAGCGCATTCCAGGTTTCCAGCGCTTTTTCATATTCTTCGTTTTTATATTCCACCATTCCTTTTTCAAAAGCGTAATTATCGCTCACACTCATAGCCGTAAGCAAACCGGGGTCGGGTGTGTAGTAGCCGGCATATAATTTTTCATACCTGTCTTTCAGCGGCAGCAGGAGCCAGGTAGCAACAGCAACTAGCAATATAACCGACGCGGCCACTGCCCAACGTGTATTGAATCGGATAACTTTTCCTGTCCCTGTTTGCTTTGAGGTTTCGATTGAACGATGAAACTCGTTCATGCTTTGTTGGAGTGAAGCTTCCTGGAGACCAACGGTCAATAATTTCACTTCATCTATTTTATTGGCCCAGTTGGGATCAGAGTTCCTTTTTTCATTAAAGGCAAGGCTTTGTTCCGGACTGAGTTCATTCCTCAGGTAATTTTCGATGAGCTCCATCTCTTCGGGAGCGATGTCATAATCAAGCTTCATAGAATTCATTTTTGAACTTTGTTTTTCACAAGGGTCCTTAGTTCCTGAAGGCAACGGTATTTGTTATTCTTAGCACTCGGCTCGGTCCAGTTGAAATGTTGCGCGATCTCACGGATTGATTGTTTATGGTAGTAGAACCGGTTTAACAATTCCCGGCACCGCTCGCCCAGTGACTTCATTTCATTTTTCACAGTGTCCAGGTATTCCGCGTTTTCTGCAGATACCATATCAGTATCATTGGTCGTACTATTTACCATCGAATCCTCCAGGCTTACAATATGTTTATTTTTCCTGCTTCTCAGGTGATCGATCCATTTGTTCTTCGCTATCTGGAAAATATAAGCCGGTAAAACCGAAGCATCTGTTGCCTGGAATTTATCCAACTGTATATTTCGCCAGGCTGCCAAAAAAGCCTCCTGGTAGATATCTTTTGCGTCGTCTTCGGTTCCACTATTCTTCTGCACATAACGCGCTACCGTGGGATAGGCGCCAGTGTATAACTGCCTGAGAACCTGTTCATCATTTGCTTTAATGGCTGGTAATAAAGTATTGAGTGAGATACCGGGAAAGAGGGTTTGATCCATTACTACTAGTATTCCAACTCAATATAGCCAAAAATC
>JAEYVW010000293.1 GCA_023429365.1 Bacteroidota bacterium | reverse complement strand
GTATTAGTACCCGACTTATAATCATATCCCTGCCGGGAATAGATCAGTTCTGTCCTCGATCCAATGACGCCCTGGCTTGGAGGAGCCAGGAATACACCCGCATGCCATCCGGTCCGGCTACTGTTGTTGATAGATGAAGCTTTGGTCACATTGGCAAAGTTGATTCCCGCTTTTATTCCGAATTGAGCCTTTAGGGCGCCGGGGGTGATAAGCATCAGGTAGAGAATTAATTTTTTCATGGTAGTTTTTTTACGTGAGATCGAAAACCCTACAGTTGTATTAGTAATTGGTAATTTGTAGTTAGTTATTAGGGCGCCCTAATTCCCAACCCGTTACCTATCGGTCCTAATTCCCAATTTCAAATTCCATCTCTTAGGTCCAGGTTGGCAGTTAAACTTACATGATTATCGATGCTGTTTCAATAGAACGAAAGTTAGCGGGGAGCCTGATGTTAGATTAAGTGATTAGTGAATTTTCTCTAAGCATCTACTATGATGTGATTCCGTCTTGACAAAGGATATTTAAGTCGCTCTAAGTTCGTTGCTTAGTCACGTATGGGTTCTATTGTAGCGATGACATCTTCAGGGTTGGGTCGCCTGGTAACCACAGTATTCGTGGGTAGGCTTATAAGTTGTTTTTCATTTTTGGCTTCGAAATTTAGCCATATTGGGAATGCATTCGGCGATGCGAATAGCGGCGTTGTTGGCGAGGCAAGGTTACTACCACAGGGTGGAAAATTAATGACCGGCAAAACCAGTGGCGCGGGGCTAAAAAACACATTTACCTTTACCAGGCCATCCGGCGTCGGAAACAGGCTGGACGTTCTAATTCCAGTTACGTTTATCAATCCTACGCAGGTGGCTGCATTAACATGAATTGCTCTGCACCGCGTTTGCCTGATATGTACTTTGGCTAACTGGTTCTTAATCTCGGAAATACTTACCCGATCTTCAATTCCTACCATCAGGCGGAAAACGGATGTATCTGCCATTTCTCCACCATCCACTTTTATTTGATGGTTTACGGTTACTTTAAACTCATCATAAAGTTTTACCCTGCACGTAAAGGTTGCCAGCTTTGACAAATGTGTTACACGCCTGGTCATTCTTCCTCTTCGGGCTGTGCGGGTCGTTATATTTTCCACATATACATCATTCAGTTCCAGTTGTACTTTTATGGTATCAGCGATCAATTTGGATGGAGCCTTATAGTTTGCTTTGATGGGCTGTCCTGGGATGGCTGCAATCGTTCCATGACGTGTGCTGCCCCCGGAGTAATTATTCACTTTCCATACAGAAAGCCGGTTGCCGCGATCGATGGTATTAGGAAGAGCTGCGAGTTCATCTTCACCAGCGTCGGAGACAGGCACTGGAGGCTGAACGATGTTTAGCGCAAACGCGTAAGATTGTCCAACCTTTAAGGTTATGCTGGTAACATTTAACTCCACTTCATTTCCATCTACAAAAGCAGAAAAATGGGAAATATGACCGAAAAGTTTATTTGCGGCGCTATCCCATTCTTCGTAGTTCATGTATTCCCATTTACCATAGTGATCCTGTAAGGCCATAAATTTTAAATCTGGGGGACAGACTTCCGCTTCTTCATCACTATAGCGAAAAATAAGTTGGACGGGTTTTTGAAACCGGATGCCCGAAGGTTCGAATTGGTACGCTTTGTTTGCATTAGGTATACCTGATGTAATGGGCTGAATGCTGATCTCTGTCGCTATATCCAACGCCCCGGCGGGAAAGATCAGTTCCAGTTTCCCGTCGTCAGAACTAATCATCCCACCTTCAGGGCCTATCATTTTACTTGTTTTATTCCCAGCCGGAGTACCGATGCTTGTAGAGTCCGGAAGCGGGACAAGGTGGAGCTCTTCACTGTCATTTCCCTGGGCATAGACTTCAAATATGCCAGTGAAAAATAGTAGTATAAGAAATAGTTTCTTCATAAAATGAGGGAATAGCGTACACATCACAATGCCGATCGTCGAAACTATATTTTGCATGTCCATGCGAAGAACGCGTGCTGAAACCTCATCGGGTTTTCAATGTTTTCCAAACGCTTTATTGATCGCTTCGGTCCGGTTTTGAACATGCAATTTTTCGTATATCTTATGTATATGTTGCCTGATTGTACTGACGGATATATCCAGGCGGTCGGCAATTTCTTTATACAACAATCCTTTTGAAAGCCATTGTAAAACCTCGTTTTCGCGTTTGCTGAGCGCCACGGTTGGCTCCTGTTCCGCATGTTCCTCCCGGAAAATGGATACCAGTTTGCGGGCAATGGTTGAACTCATCGGACTTCCGCCATGGTGAAGTTCCATCAGTGATTCCGCCATATGTAACAAGCCGGTATTTTTCAGCAGGTAACCCGAAGCGCCGGCTTTTAATGCCTCGAATACCTTTTCATCGTTTTCATAAACTGTAAACATCATAAACTGGGTGGATGGAGACTTGCCCTTTAACTGCCGGATACAATCAATACCATTCATACCTGGCAGGTTAATGTCCATAATTACGATATCTGGTCGGAGGCGGGGTATTTCATACAAGGCTTCCTCGGCTGTTTTGAAAGTATCAAGTATCCTGAACTCAGGACTTAAGGCCAGAAAATTTTTCAGGCCATCCCTCACCTCGTCGAGGTCTTCCACTATTGCCAGCGTAATACTCATAAATCTATGTCGAATATAATCAGGTCGGAATTGCGTTTCAATAGAACGAAAGTTATCGCGGTAGTGGCGCCCATAGCTTCACTATGGTTCCATTTGCATTTATTATTTCAAAATTACCACCAATATGCTCCATCCGTTTTTTCATGTTTCCCAGCCCGTTGCTGAAAGGGCGCACCTGCCCGAGGTTATACCCCTTGCCGTTGTCATGGATGGTAATGGTTAAACCGCCCTTTGCAGAAAAATTGATCAGCACTTCGTTAGCCTGTGCATGTTTCACAATATTGTGCAACGCTTCCTTGACGGCGAGATAAACATTTCTACGAAATTCGCCTGTTACAAATCTTGCAGGCACCTCATCGCCAATCTCAGCCCGGACGTTGATACCGTGCTGCGTGAGGTATTCCACGGCATACGATCGGGTAAAAGAAAGCAGGTCACTCAGGGAATCGTTTTTTTCATTTAGGGCCCAAACAATCTCACCCATTTTATCGATCATCTCGTGTGAGTATTCGCGAATACTGTTGATGTCCGTCTCCACGGACTCCTGTTTCATTTTTTTTATCGCAATCGTTTCACTCAGGAATTTTATCCTCGATAAGCCTGCACCAAGATCATCGTGCATATCAGTAGCGATGCGTGTCCTTTCTTTTTCGATGGCCTGTTGTTTCTCCAATTCGGCCTTATGCTTTTCGAGTTTTCGGCGGTAGTAAAATCTTACGCCTCCGATAAACAGGCCTGCTAACATAGCTGCAACAATCGCCTTAATCCACCAGGTTTGCCACCAGGCTGGTCGTACCATGATGATGCAGGAAATTTCATTGTCGAGCCAGGCACCTTCGCTGTTGGTGGAGCGAACAGATAGACGGTGCATTCCTTTGGATAAAGCAGAAATTGAAAGTTTATACTGGTTGCCGGTTTTTATCCATTCATTGTCATCAAGCCGGTATGCGTATTGTATCTTTCCTGGTTCGCTGTAGTCAAGCGAAGCAAACTGGATCGAGATATTCCGGTCGCTATGTTTTAGTTCTATAAACGGAAGGCCATTTTTATTTGTTGGGGTATAGGCTTTATTAAACACACTAAATCCGGTAAAGGATAGATTCTGTATGGTGCTGGTTTTGATGATGGAGTCGGGGTGGAAATAATCTATTCCCGAGATGCCACCAAAGAATAACCAGCCCCGGTCATTTTTAAAACTTGCCCGCCGGTTGAATTCATGGTTGATCAGACCGTCACGTACGCCATAATTGCGAAAAGTTTTTGTATGGGGGTTGTAGGCTGATAATCCCGCATTACTGCTAAACCATAAATGGCCATAGTTGTCTTTTTCCAGTGCATAGACAATATTATCTGGCATTCCATCTTCTGTGCTGAGATGACTAAATCTTCCCGAAGGAATATGATAGCTGCAAAGACCGCCATGATAAGCCGCCATCCAGATATTATGGCTGCTGTCATCCAGTTCGAGCGAATAAATAAAGTCGGATGATACGGTATTTGTATTATTATCGTCGTGCTGGAAATGGGTGAAACTATTATTTTTTACATCAAACCGGATCAGGCCACGGCTGCTTCCGATCCAGATATTACCATTATTATCCTCTTTCGCGTCATAGAAAAACTGGTTACCATAAATAGTATCCTGGCGCGAAAAAGTTTCCATTACCGGGGCTTTCACCATGTACCAGGTTTTCCCATTCGATGAATGGAAAATATGTGT
>JAEYVW010000122.1 GCA_023429365.1 Bacteroidota bacterium | reverse complement strand
AAGGTTTTTCGAATATCGTGCAATAATTTGTGTCCTGATAAAATTCAAAAACCATACCCTTTCCATCAGTTCAGCGCCAGATTGAAAATTTGGGGAAAACTTCGTTGTTTTACCGATTTTCTAACGTAAAAATCCTTAGTATTATTTCCTGATCACCACGCTGGTGCCGATCGGCGTGAAGGCATACAGCTCCAGGAGATGGTCTTTTTTCATTGAGATACAGCCCAGTGTCCAGTTCTTATACTTATCTATAATATAATCTTCACGTGGCCATGTGCCGTGGATGCCAATCGAGCCGCCGATACTCGCGTTGGAAGGAATCTCACCGCGCTTCTTACGGGCATTGAATTTTTCCCAGCTTTCTTTGTTGGGATAGTCGATCGCCAGGAAACGATACCATTTTTCATGCACCCGTTTGCTGGTGATACGGAAACTTCCTTCCGGCGTCTTCTTGTCTCCCTCCATTTTTTTATCATCGAGGTTGTTGCTGCCAAATACCACAGGGAAAGTGGCATACCAGCCCTTCTCGTCATATACGCTCAATTCATAATCCGATTTGTCTATTACGATGGAAATAGTGCCTACAGGGCTCGTGTTTGTGCGTTTGACACTCCGGGTAGCAGATGAGGTATTCTTTGATGAATGGGGACTGAAAAACAATAAGCTGCTTCCCAATAACACGGAACTGAATAGAAAAACACTTTTCATAGTTGATCCTTTACCGTCGAATAATTAACGGGTGTGAATTGGGTTTATTTTTTGTGTGGAATTCTTTAACGAATGCTTTGCACCACACTGACCCGGGCAACGGTATACAAGAATACGCATTCAGCAAAAATGATGCAAAGGAAAAACCCGCTGAAAATTTTCAGGGGTTTATGCACAAGAAACTAAATATGTTTAAAACTTATATAGTTAAATTGTTTGGCAAGATTGTTTGCCGGGGAGACGGGAAGGAGAGAAGAAGCTAAGAAAAATTGCTTCGTGTTTCTTCGTCATTTGGGTTTTATTTTTTGCCGGGAAGGCGGTAAGAAGGGAAGAATATTAAGTTATACTAACTGGTAAAAACGGGAAAGCGGGAAGGGTGTTCTCACCATCTTCCCGCCTTCCCGGTCAATATTAATAGATCTTTCCGTCTAACGTTTTTAGGTCATAATGCTTAGCACTTTCTCCCCGTCTCCCCGGCCAATTGAATCCTTGTTTACCAGTTACTGAAACGTAAGCCAACATTATAAGGTGTCAGGTCAAGTCCTTTTTCAAACATACTTTTGAAAGCATACGAGCCGTAGAGTTTGACCGGACCTAATGCGATCTCGCCGATATAAGACAGTTTCCATTTACGCAGGTCAAAATCGCTTTTAACTTTATCTACGTCGCCATCTTTTTTGGTTTTTTGTCTTGCGCTATAGAGCCAGCCTGCACTTACACCCGCACTGAATCCAAAATTGTTGCGCTTGTTGGGTGTAAAATTAAAGTTTACCATCAGGGGCACTGTAAGGTAGTCAGCTGCGAATTTGTTTTTGCCCAGGTCACTATTTCCGAGATCGATGAGCGTTGGGCTTTCAGAAAACCGGATGCGTTTATTTTCAAAATGATAGTTGTTGAGCTCGAGGCCCACACCATATTTCAGGTTCACAACATGTTTGATCACGTTCAGTCTTTGCATGAAGACCCAGAGGTTGATATTCCTGGATTTTCCGGCACGTGCTTTCAGATCATCCTCGGTTACGATGTTATCAGTAATAGCATTTGGATACACGCTTTTGTCAACATAGTTGGAAAAGCCGATATCAAATATCCACCAGTTGGTGCTCAGGTTGGCGGGTTTGTCGCTGCTCCTGCGGTTCCGGATGCTGAAGATCTTATCACGTTTGCGGGTTGAGTCATAGTTGCCGCCTGGTTCACGGATGATGACCATGCCACCAATCTTTATTGTATCAGTAGTTTGCTTGGGTATAGTGTCTGTTTGTGCAAAGCCAGTCATGACGGTACACAATACGACACAAAGGGTAAAAAACCTTTTCATATAACTTAGTTTAAAATGCTTATTTAAATTTTGATTGCTAAACCTGCCAGCAACAAACGATCTTCATCATCGGTTGCTTTTATGTTGGTGTTTTTTTCAAAGGTCCGTGTGACTTTCCGGAAAAATCCACGGAGTTTGTTTTTCTTACCATTCTGGCCTTCATCACCCGGGTCAAACGTTTCGGCTGATGTATTTGAAGTGTATAACGCACCAGTAGTCGCAGGTGTTACAGTTACTACCGGACTTGTTTCTTTAGAATTTGTTAAAGGGGTTTTTGTAGTTGGTTCAACCATCGCGATAGGATTTTCCTTTGCAATGTTGTTGATCACATTCGGATTGTAAACAGGCTCGGGCAAATCGTTTGATTTCTTTTTCTCGGGAACTACTGCGAGCTCTTCTTTATTGATGATATCAGCAACATTGTTTTCTTTTACCCTTGTATCCGATTTTACAGGATTATCAACGACAGCCGATTTTTTAGTATTCGCTGTTTCTGCCTGGATGGGCTCTGCCGGTACAACAGCCAGGGGTTGTTCAGCTGGATCAGTATCTTGTATTTCTTCCTTTACAGCAGGTGAAGCAGGCGTACTGTTTTGTTGTGCAGGCACGACTTTCCTGTTTTCAACATTTGCAATATCTGCCGGTTTTTCTTCATTTGACTTAAACAACACCACTGCTGCAGTGCCTACGGCCAGCACCAGCGAGGCGGCAATGGCAATACGGCGCCAGTTGATAGCGATAACCCTCACCTTTTCTTCCCTGCGATAGAGAATTGATTTATCTCCGAAGACGATATTTTCCGGTTGCAGTTTTGCTTTCTGTAAAACTTCAAGCTCTTTTTTTATAGCTGGTCTTTCTGCAACAAACTTTTCCAGCATTGTTTTTTCCGCGCCTGACAGTTCGTTGTCGATATAAGACAACAGCCATTCTTCGTAATTATCTTCTTTTATTGTAGCCGACTCAGTTTTCAAAAGAGATTCCTTACCGTTAAACACCACATCTGTATCCACCGGCAACTGGCTTTGGAACAGGATATCCAGTTCTGCTTTCAGATCGGGGTTTTGCTGTACAAAAAGTTCTACCTCGCGGCGGTCTGCGCTGCTCAGTTCATTATCCAGGTAAAGGATAAAGTACTCTTCGTAATTATGACGGGTAATTTTCATGTTAATTTTTTTGGGCGTTAAATGACGTTTTCAATCTTCACAAGATATTC
>JAEYVW010000106.1 GCA_023429365.1 Bacteroidota bacterium | reverse complement strand
GCACCCAATGCGATCATCTTCACGTTTGGTGACAATGACACCTACCCACTCTGGTATGCACAGGAAGTGGAAGGTGTAAGGCCAGATATCCGGATTATCAACAACAGCTTATTGGGTATTGACTGGTATATCAATCAGCTTCGCCGTAAAGTAAACGAGGCTGATTCGGTGGACGTGATCTGGACAGAAGAACAAATTGAAGGTCACAACCGTGAATATGTAAGATATCGCCCCAAAGGAGATCAGAATACTGCCTACGACCTTTTCAGTATCATGAAACAGGAATTGGGTAAACCCGCGATCGATCCGGAAACGGGTAGAGATGTTGGTGCTGGTACCTTCCCTGTATCCAGGCTGGGTATTCCGGTAGATGCGGCTAAAGTAAGAGCTAATAAAACGATCAATCCCGAAGACAGTGTGGTTTCTCCTATGGTTTTTGAGTTGCCACAACGTAAACTGGCCATAGGTCTTTCGCGAAGTGATCTGATGGTATTAAATATTATTGCGGCTAATAAATGGGAACGCCCGATATATTTCACTTCGCCTTATGGCGAACTTGGGTTTGGGCAATATCTACGCAAGGATGGTCTCGCCTATCGCCTTGTACCGATCCGCACCGAGTATCCCCAGGCTGAATGGGCACTTGAAGGTGCATTGCGGCAGGCACAGCTGGGTGGCACACAGGTTCGCGACAATAATGATTCGATCATGTTTAACAACCTGAACGATAAATTCCGTTTCGGTGGTGCTGATAAAAAAGGTGTTTATTTTGACGAAGAGAACCGACGTCACTTGTTAAATATCCGTTTCGTTTTTGCAGAAGCCGCAGGTAACCTGGCAGACAAAGGACAAAAAGAACAGGCGCAAAAACTGCTCGACAAAGTGGAGGCTGGCATTGACGCGGACAATCTGCCTTATGGCATGGTGAGTCGTTTCAGCAGTCACAACCAGACAGGCCTGCTTTATCTCGAAGCCTGCTACAAGGCCGGTAAAACGGACCTGGCCGAGAAAGTAAGGCTTGCTATGAGAAAGGACATTGAACAGCAGAAGAGATATTATGATTATCTCAAGAACAACCGCCCTGAATTGTTTGGCGGATCGCTGGAGGGAACAGAAGTGTATTTCAACGATGCCATGATGCTGGCTCTCGACGCGATTGAGAAAAAATATGCACCTCAAACACAAAGCCAACCACAGCCTGTTGAAGGTGGCGGTTCCATAATTAATACACCTGGTGATACCAGCAATAAAGCGGATACTAACCAGTAAATAGTAGTTTGGAGAAGGCGGAGAATGAGAAGACCAGGGAAGTGATCTTTTTATTCTCCGCCTTTGTTTTAAGCTGCGTGGTAGGCCCTCGTAAGGGTGGACTTTTATTTGTCAATCCCTCCCCTTCCATTATTCCTTAAATTTGCATGATGAGAAACAAATTATGGCTGGCCGGTATATTTTTTTTTGTTGCCTGCAACAACGACGCATCTGTCGAAAATGAGGCTTCTGGCGATACAATATTTTCTGAGGAAGAAATTGTTATGCCACCGGCACCCCTGCCCTGGGTCTCTGAGTTTGATACCGTAAAGAACGAGTTTTACCTCAAACAGCAGAGAACCGTAGCCCCGGACTCGTTAACGGCTGAATCCCTGATCAGCGATCTGAACGCTTCCTGGGAAAATGTAAAGTTGCAATTTGTTAAGATTTCTAACGACACTATATACGTTTCCATTCCTGAAAGCGAATTCCTTGGGCAGCAAATGGGTAGCGCCGGTGCTGCCGCCTATTTGTCTTCCACCACCTACAATCTTACCGAACTGAAGGGTATTAAATATGTTAATTATAACATGAAAGCCGGTGACCACGCTTCTCCCGGCACTTTCAGCCGCAAAAGTTTTGAGAACTATCGCTGAGCTGGATTGTTGTAAATTGGATACTGGATACCAGATACTGGATGCCAGGTTGTGTGCAGATATTAAACGACAGACTATGCGTGGATTTCATTTTACAAAATTTGATCCCAATGAAAATGGCAAAACTCGTTTTGAGCAATTGCTTGACCTGTTTATGCAACTGCTCACCTATACCAGCGGGGATGTGGGGGAAGCGTTGCAATGGCTGAACGAGTTGAACAATAAATACGAGCTTACTGACGATGAGTATGGAATGGGTGATTTTCTCGATGAGCTGAAGGAAAAGGGTTATATCACCGAGGAAAACCAGCGTGGTGAGATCCGGATTACACCAAAAACAGAACAGGGCATACGAAAAAGAAGCCTGGAAGAAATTTTCGGTAAACTCAAAAAGACCAAACAGGGCGATCACCACAGTTTCAAGCCCGGCCAGGGAGATGAGCAAAATCCTGAAACCCGGCAGTTCCAGTTTGGAGATATGTTGGAGCAGATCGACTTTACCGAATCCATTCGCAACGCGCAGATCAATCATGGACTGGACAGTTTCCGTTTGCAGGAAGATGATCTCAGCATCCGCGAAACTGATTTCAAAGCACAGACTTCAACCGTGCTGATGATCGATATCTCCCATTCCATGATTTTGTATGGTGAAGACCGTATCACGCCTGCCAAGAAAGTGGCTATGGCCCTGAGCGAACTGATCCAGACCAAATATCCTAAGGATACCCTTGATATTGTCGTATTTGGAAACGATGCCTGGCCAATCGAGATAAAAGATCTTCCCTATTTGCAGGTGGGCCCTTACCATACCAATACAGTTGCCGGTCTGGAACTGGCCATGGATATTTTGAGGAGAAGAAAAAATCCCAATAAGCAAATATTCATGATCACCGATGGGAAGCCAACCTGTCTTAAAATTGGGAAGCGATACTATAAAAATAGTTTTGGCCTCGACCGAAAAGTCGTCAATCGTTGCATGAATCTTGCGGCGCAATGTAAGAAACTAAAAATTCCGATCACCACATTTATGATCGCCACTGACCCTTACCTCCAGCGCTTCGTACAGGAGTTTACAGAAATGAATCATGGTAAAGCGTTTTTCGCGTCGCTGGATAAATTGGGAGCTTTTATATTTAGGGACTTCGAGAGTGGGAAGAGGAAAACTGTTTATTGATTTCTTTTTTTGCCGGGGAGACGGTGAGACGGGAAGGAAGCATGGAAAATAAAAAACGAATTTTTAAGTGTGAATCACCTTAAGCTCTTTTAAAATTTTGGTCATATTGCTGAAAATTGATGCGATGTATCAACTTTCGGAGTATGAACAATCACTGTGTAGTGAGATTGTAGACAGCGCTTTTGATGTCCACAAAAAACTTGGGCCAGGGTTATTAGAAAAGATATATGAAGCGTGCTTTTGTCATGAATTGGATAAGAAGGGAATTGAATACAAACGACAAATAAAATTGCCAATCGTTTATGATGATTTAACATTCGACGAAGGGTTGAGGGTGGACGTTTTTGTCGAGGATACTATAATTTGTGAGATTAAAGCTGTAGAAGCCGTTAACCCGGTTTGGCAGGCTCAGATCATGAGCCATCTGAAATTGAGTAAAAAGAATATTGGATTCTTAATAAATTTCAATGTGAATTTAATCAAGAATGGAATCAGGAGATATTGTATTGAATAACCAATTTACCGTCTTCCCTTCTTACCGGCCCTTAAAAAAATGAAAGAAGAAGGAAGCTATAAGAAGAGTATAAACGTAATCAGATCATTTAATTAACAGATCTTGCCGTCTTCTCTTCTTACCGGCCCTTTAAAAAAATGAAAGAAAAGGAAGCTATAAGAAGAGTATAAACGTAATCAGATCATTTAATTAACAGATCTTACCGTCTTCTCTTCTTACCAGCCCTTTAAAAAAATGAAAGAAAAAGGAAGCTATAAGAAAAGTATAAACGTAATCAGATCATTTAATAAACAGATCTTACCGTCTTCTCTTCTTACCGGCCCTTAAAAACGAAAAAACATTACCATTATAAACCTTACCGTCATCCCGTCTTACCGGCAAAATAAATATGAATAATATAAAAACACTCATCGAACTCAAAAAATCTGGATACAAACCAAAATCCATCAAGGAAGAAATACGCCAGAACCTCATCATAAAACTCAAAAACCAGGAGTCCACATTCCCGGGTATAATCGGTTATGAAGACAGTGTTGTACCCGATGTAGAAAGAGCTTTGCTCAGCAAACACAATATCCTGTTCCTGGGCTTGCGGGGCCAGGCCAAAACAAGAATGGCGCGGCAAATGACAGGCCTGCTCGACGAATATATACCTGCTATTAGTGGCAGCGATATCAATGATGATCCTTTGAATCCCGTATCTCAATTTGCAAAGGATCAAATTGCACAATTTGGTGATGAGACCCCCATACATTGGATTCATCGCAGTGAACGTTACGGTGAAAAGCTGG
>JAEYVW010000056.1 GCA_023429365.1 Bacteroidota bacterium | reverse complement strand
AAAAAACAATGACTGATGAAACTGTTGCTGCGTGCTGGTTGCAGCAGGCAAACGAAATTTGTACTCGCAATTTTTTTTAGATCTTCATGGTGAGAAAAGACCAAAGGGGTATTAATTCCCCTCAATTCACGTTTCCCTTTTCCACAAGCCAAAATAAAATGTGAATAAAATTCTTAATAAAATTTTTCCAGATCGTGAAAATTATATTTAATATTGTGTTGGGAATTTTTTTTCCCTGTACTTACTAACCCATCCATTATAACGATCCCTTCGATTTTTCGGAGGGATTTTTATTTTGAATATCTTTATAGCCAACAAAAATCTACCCATGTTAAAATCGATGACCGGCTTTGGAAGAGCGGAAAACAATGTTGGCGATAAGACTTTTCTTGTAGACATCAAATCACTCAACGGTAAACAGTTTGAACTCCAGCTCCGGTTGCCGTCCATCCTGAAACCCTATGAATTTGATATCCGCCGTATACTCTCGGAAAAGCTGGCCCGTGGCAGTGTAGACTGTATGATCAGTCTGAAAGAAACAGGCAATGCCAAACCGGTTACCATCAACACAGACCTGGCAAAAGCTTATTACAAATCACTTGCAGAACTCTCCGCCGAATTAAATCTCGATCCATCCCATATTCTTAGCACGCTGGTCAAATTGCCAGAAGTGATCACACCGGGTAGCGATACCTTAACAGACGAGGAATGGGCAGAGTTTCAAAAGGTGCTTTTATCAGCTATCGACGACATCAACCTTCACCGCGTTGACGAAGGCAAGTCACTGGAGGGTGAGCTGGTGTCGCGTATTAATAATATCGTAAAACACCAGCAGGAAGTCATAAGGCTCGAGCCGCTCCGGCAGAAAAAGATCCGTGAAGGGATTTCCAAGCTCCTGGAAGATAATGTGGGAAAAGAGAACTATGATGATAACCGGCTGGAGCAGGAGCTGATCTACTATATTGAGAAGATCGACATCACCGAAGAACAGGTGCGGCTAAAAAACCACTGCGAATATTTCCTTTCCGTTTTGAAAGAACCGGAGGATGCAAAAGGCAAGAAACTTTCTTTTATTCTGCAGGAGATCGGCCGCGAAATCAATACCACCGGCTCGAAAGCCTACGATGCAGCTATCCAGAAGAGCGTGGTCCTTATGAAAGATGAATTGGAAAAAGCAAAGGAACAGGTGTTGAACGTACTGTAATAATTTCCATTATAGACATACCGGTTTATCCCTGGATTTAGTTTTCATGCCGGGTTCTTGATTATTTTTGTAAAAAAATAGCCTTTTGAAAAAAATCTCTCAAGCCTGCCTTGCCATCCTGGCATCCTGCCTCCTGTTTTCGTGTACCACGGTCGACCTGTACGAAAAAAGCGTGACCATCCCCCGCCATGAATGGGAAAGAAGTTATAAACCAGTATTTGATTTCACCATCTCCGATACTGCTTCGCAGTACCAGCTGTACTTTATCCTGCGGCATAATGAAAAGTATAATTTCAATAATATCTACATCAACGTTTATGTAAAAGGGCCAGGCCAGGACTCCGTTGTGAAGATCCAAAAAGACCTTTTACTGGCCACCAACGACAAAGGCTGGCTGGCAACCGGGATGGATGATATATATGAGCACCGCATAGCCCTTGCACCTCCTCAAAGCCTGAAAGCCGGTAACTACAGTTTTACGATAGAACAGATCATGCGTGAAGACCCGTTGAAGAATGTCCTGAACGCAGGGCTACGTATCGAAAAGCAATAAAACCACATGCCAGGCACCAATCGGAAAAAAATTAAAAGGGCAACAGTTATCTACTGGCTCATGCTTTTTTATATCATAGCAGCGCTGGCCTGGTGGCTGATCTCGCTTCAGCGTCAAAGCTCGGAGCTGGCCGACTACAAACTACGGGAGCTCAATGCCACCGTTGACAGCACGGTTTTCCCTGAACAGTACCGCAGCGGTTACAATAGTGTCGCGAGTTTCAGGAAACGCGAAGCGTTTAAACATATCGGGGAAGGCATTTTCTTTTTTGCATTGATCATCCTGGCTGCCATCGTTGTATACCGGACCGTCAGGAGCCAGTTCAGGCAACAGCAACAACAGCAAAACTTCATGATGGCCATCACTCATGAACTCAAAACGCCGATCGCTGTAGCGCGGCTCAACCTGGAGACCATGCAGAAGTATGATCTTGATCCGGAAAAACAAAAAAGACTGATACATAACACGCTGGAAGAAACAACCAGGCTCACTTTTCTTACCAATAATATCCTAATTGCTTCACAGCTTGAAGGCGGCGGCTATCAATTCACCAAAGAAGACCTGGACCTTTCTGACCTGTTAAGAGATTGTGTGCAGGATTTCAGAAATCGTTTCACCGACAGGACATTCCTGGAACTGTCCGAGCCGGATGTTGACATAAAAGGCGACCCCCTGTTAATGCAGATACTTATAAATAACCTGCTTGAGAACGCCGTTAAATATTCTCCCAAAGAGTCACCCATCACCGCTGTGTTGAAAAAGTCAGAGTCCCTGATCCAACTTGAGATCTCCGACGAAGGGCCTGGCATCCCTGATGAGGAAAAGAAAAAAATATTCACCCGCTTTTACCGGATAGGAAGCGAAGCAACGCGCAAAACAAAAGGCACCGGCCTGGGTTTGTATCTTTGCAGCAGGATAGCCCATGACCACAATGCGGACATTTCGGTGACAAACAATACTCCCCATGGCAGTACTTTTGTGGTCAGGTTTTTTATCTGAGTTTTTTTGTTCGACTTACTAAACTATTAAGATCATGAATCAGGACAAAAAGCCTTCCATATTACTGGTAGAGGATGAGGAGAATTTGCATGAGGCCCTGAAGTTAAACCTGGAACTTGAAGGTTATGGCGTTACCTCCGCGTTTGATGGTGTAAGCGCCCTCAACGCCGTGGATAACGAATACTTCGACCTGATCATTCTCGATGTTATGCTTCCCGAAATGGATGGTATAAGCGTAGCGGAAACGATCCGTATCAGCAACAATGAAGTGCCTATCCTTATCCTAAGCGCCAAAAACACCAGCGCAGACCGGGTACTCGGACTGAAAAAAGGCGCTGACGATTATCTCACCAAACCTTTCAACCTCGAAGAACTCCTGCTCCGGGTCAATAAGCTGATTGATAAGAATAAAAAACTGCTTGATAAATCCACGGTGGGGAATAGTTACAGCTTTGGCGACAATGTCATTGACTTCAAGGCACAGGAAGCTTCCACTAAATCACGCCAGAGAATACAGCTCAGTAAAAAGGAGACCATGCTCCTGAAACTGTTGATCGAAAATAAAAATGAAGTGGTGCCCCGTGAAAAGATCCTGCAATCTGTTTGGGGATACAATGTCTACCCAACTACCCGCACCATCGATAATTTTATACTCAATTTTCGAAAGTATTTTGAAGAGGACAGCCGCAACCCAAAATATTTTCACTCGGTGAGAGGAGTGGGTTACAAATATTCGGAATAGATTTCTGGAATCAGGTGTCCAATTGTGCGTCCATTTTTTCGAGCGCTGCTTTTGCCTGTCGCAATATTTCCTCTTTTTCTCCCATTCCTTCCACTTCGGTAAAAATACCAGTCTCACAGACCGATAATATCGAAATTATAGAAGACCGGCTGTTTTCGTCAACTCCCTTCTGCTGCAGCGCCGTTGCAAGGCTATATTTATTTACCTGGCTGCCGCTTATATTCAGGCGCTGACCAAAAAACTTCCAGATACAATCGCGAAGAATAGCATAAAATGTTCTCTCATCGGCCTGCGAAAAAGCGATGGCAGGTTGCAAGATTTCTGCCACCGTTGGCAAAGTGTCTGGCGTTGGCTCAGGAGCTTCAGCTGCCAGTTGGCGGTTTTTATTTTTCTTAAAATAGAAAATGAAAGTCATGCCGGCGATGAGCGCGATACCGAGGGCAAGCCGGGGCCAAAATGTTATGCTTTGAGCAGGACCGGTGCTGTTGGTATCGCCGGGGTGTACGCGAGGATTTTCAAGGCTGGTCACGGCAAGCTCCATAGGACTGGTATGCACATTCCTATATACGTTTGTATCGGGATTAAAAAAAGAAAGACTCACGGCAGGCAGTATATAATTTCCGGCACGCGAGGAAACAAACCGATAGTGAAATTCCCGTTTCCCGCTCATTGGGATCTGCATATGATCGATGGCGTCCTCAACAAAAGGTTCAAATCCTTCAATACCCCGCGGCCATTGAATCACTGGTGGAGATAGCTGTGTAAAGTTACCCTTACCCGTAATGCTGATTACGATCTCACCTTCCTCATTCCTGGCCAGCTGATTTTTATTCAGGCTCGCTGTGATCTTGAAATTTCCGGTTGCCCCATCATAGTCTTCAGGTTTATTTTTTTCAGGTACCGGTTTCACAGTGATGTTGACTGGCCTGGTCGACATGCTATTTTCAAAAACAGCAGTATTAGGATCCCGGTATTCATCCCTTTCGGGTATGACGCCTTCAATGATTTCCTGCTCCACCTGCCTGCTGACCGCGCTTTTTGAGAATCTTACTTTATTCTTCACTTCCATGGCATCAATCTCAAAACGACCGGCCTGCAGCGGGTATAGCTGTACTTTTCTGACAA
>JAEYVW010000034.1 GCA_023429365.1 Bacteroidota bacterium | reverse complement strand
ATGATGAAGGTGGAACAGACAATGAAGAGTTCAGGGTGGCCGCGGTCATGGATCGCGTCAATACAACCTGGGAATCGCTGATGGGAACCACTTTCGCCTGTGTTCAATGTCATAGCCATCCTTATGACCCGTTCCGTCACGATGAGTATTATAAGTTTTTCGCCTTTTTCAATAATACCCGCGATGAGGATACACCTGGCGAATATCCGTTATTGCGCGACTTCAATGATACCCTGAAGCAAAAGCTGGAAGAAGTGACCGAATGGGTTCGCCAACATTCATCACCCCAGGAGGCAACCCGGTTTAAAAAATTCCTGCGTACCGGTCAGCCGGCCATCAACTCAACTACCGCCGACAGCATGACCAATGCTGTGATCGCTGGAAAAAACTATGCGCTGGCCATGCGCAACCATTCCATAGCGCGCCTGAAAAATGTTGACCTCGAGAATGCGTCGCAAATGATTTGGAATTTTTATTCCAATAAAAATAACGGTGTATTAAAATTGAGAATGGATGCTCCCGACGGGCCGGTGTTTGCAACATATACTATCCGTGCCGTAGACAGATGGAGAAAAGAAACCGTCAATTTTACCCCACAAAAAGGTGTGCATGATGTTTACCTGACTTATGACAATGCCAGCCTCCCGCCTGGTTTTGATCAGTTCGCGATCATCTTCGATAATTTCGCTTTTCTGCCTTCGCTCCCAGGTCAAAACATGCCGGGTTATGATGCTATTAAAAAATCATTTTGGCAATTGGCCACCGCCGATGTGCCTTCAACCCCGGTGATGGTGGAAAACCCTCCCAATCTTTGGCGAAAGACATTTGTATTTGAAAGAGGTAATCAAAAAACACTGGGTAAGGAAGTGGAACCGGCCGTGCCTAATTCGCTGAGTTTTGCGATGCCCGACAAGGCGCCAAAGAACCGGCTGGGTTTGGCCATGTGGCTGACAGATAAAAAGAATCCGCTGGTTTCACGCACCATGGTCAATCGTCTCTGGGAGCAGTTGTTTGGTACCGGTATTGCTGAAACACTGGAGGATTTTGGTACCCAGGGCATGCCGCCAACTCACCAGGAATTATTGGATCATCTGTCATGGAAGCTGATGAACGATCACGGATGGAGCATAAAAAAAGCTCTGAAGGAGATTGTGATGAGCGCCACGTACCGCCAGGATTCAAAACTTACCGAAGAACTAAAAAGAAAAGACCTCGCTAATAAGTTTTACGCCAGGGGACCGCGTATCCGGCTGAGTGCTGAGCAGCTGCGTGACCAACATTTATGTGTGAGTGGAAAGCTGAGCCCAAAAATGTATGGCCCCGGTGTGATGCCCTGGCAGCCTGAAGGCATCTGGCTGTCACCCTACAATGGTGAAAGATGGAAAAACAGCGAAGGTGAAGATCAATACAGGAGGGCAGTCTATACGTATTGGAAACGAACATCACCCTATCCATCAATGATCAGTTTTGACGGTGTACAAAGAGTACTGTGTACTGCCCGGCGTATTCGCACCAATACGCCCCTGCAGGCCCTGGTTACGCTGAATGATTCTGCTTATCTCGATATGGCCCGTCATTTCGCGTTGCGTATGCAACAGGAATCAGGATCAAAAGATGTAGCCCAACAAATCGCTAAGGGGTACGAGATCATGTTGTTTAAAACGATGCCAAAAGCAACGCTGGATATATTTACAGGCTTGTACGATGAGGCTTTGAATGAGTTCAGTGCTGATGAACATAAGACCTGCGAGATGATCGGCGTGAATAATGAACATGCAAAACCCTCCACTGCCGCGCTGGTGGTGGTGGCCAATGCCATGCTCAACCTTGATGAGATCGTCATGAAGAATTAATTGCGAGGACTAAACATTTGGTAGGAAAAATAAAAAGTAAAACCATACATGAGTAAACACACCACCAGGAGAAACTTCTTACAGAAACTAACGACAGGAGTTGTTGGCGCGACCCTGCTACCGGAAGTATTGCTTGCAGGCGACCAGGCATCACGAATTGAACAATTAAAACGGATAAAAAAAGTTAGCGCGAATGATCATATCCAGATAGCAGTGATTGGCGCTGGTGGCATGGGTCAGGCGGATGCTAATACTGCCATTACGGTGCCGGGTGTAAAACTGGTTGCCGCCTGCGATCTTTACGACGGGCGCTTGGCGGATGCAAAGAGAATTTATGGTAATGATATTTTCACGACACGTGATTATCGCGAGATCGTGCAACGCAAGGATATCGACGCGGTGATCGTGGCTACTCCCGACCATTGGCACAAGGATATTTCTGTGGCGGCTATGAACAGTGGCAAATCTGTTTATTGCGAAAAGCCGATGGTGCACAGTGTATCCGAAGGCCAGGCCGTGGTAGATGCGCAGAATAAGAATAAAGTAGTATTTGAAGTGGGCAGCCAGGGTGTGAGCTCCCTGGGGAATGAAAAAGCAAAAGAACTGCTGGCAGAAGGCGCGATTGGCAAATTGAATTATGCCGAAGGTTTCTGGGCACGCAACTCACCGGAAGGCGCCTGGCAATATACTATTCCAGCAAATGGCAACGAAAAAACGGTGGACTGGAAAATGTTTTTAAACAAGTATCCTGACCGTCCTTTCGACGCGAAGCGCTTTTTCCGCTGGCGCTGTTATCGTGATTATGGTACCGGTGTATCGGGCGATCTGTTTGTACATCTTTTTTCGAGCCTGCATTTTATCACGAATTCTAAAGGGCCACAAAAGATTATGGCCATGGGTGGTTTGCGTTTTTGGAAGGATGGTCGCGAGGTACCCGATGTGTTGATGGGTATGTTCGATTATCCCGAAACAGACGAGCATCCAGGTTTTAACTTATCTCTACGCGTGAATTTTGTTGACGGTACCGCCGACAGCACTTATTTGCGGCTGGTGGGCAGCGAAGGCAGCATGAACGTGGAATGGGATCGGGTAACACTCACGCGTAATAAAGCTTATGCGCCATCTGATGATCCATTAATGGCTACCAAGCTAAACAAGGATAATCCGAATGCATATGAGCGTAAGAAAATCCTGCCCCCGATCACGACAGTCTATGAAGCAGAAAAAGGGTATAAAGGTGCGCACTACGACCATTTTAATAATTTCTTTACCGCCATTCGCGAAAAGAAATCGGTGGTAGAAGATGCGTTGTTTGGTTATCGTGCAGCTGCACCGGCATTGTTGTGCAACGACAGTTATTTCACTGACAAACCCGTAAAATGGGACCCGGTGAAATTGAAGTTAGGTTAATAAACGTCTGACGCTCCCGTCTGACGTTGATCGGATTGAAATTGAATAAGCGATGAACATTTAATTACTTGATTCAAACAATTCAAAGTATGAATAAAAAAATATTTTTTGGAACCTTCTTAATCGCAGGCTGTATGGTTTTAGCTTCATTTAATAAACAAAAGGATAATACATTGTCCGCTGCTGAGAAGAAAGAAGGCTGGCAATTATTATTTGATGGTAAGACGCTTAATGGCTGGCGCATGTATCAAAACAAACCAGCAGATTGCTGGGGCGT
>JAEYVW010000460.1 GCA_023429365.1 Bacteroidota bacterium | reverse complement strand
GATCATCAGCCCCATACGGACTATCTCCGGGGTACAACTGGTGATAGAGCTGACCAATGAGAAAATAAAAAACAAAGAGCATCTGGTTTTTTGATTTAATTAAAACACTCCTCATGAACATAAGTTTTGCAGAAAAAAGAAAACTCGCCCCGCAGCAGGCAGGTGCTGCCAGAAGTGTATGGGAGGAAAAAAATAATAAGCTTTACAAAAAATTTCAGTTTAAAAATTTCAGCGAGGCTTTTGCATTCATGACCCGCATCGCGCTGGTGGCGGAGAAGATGGACCACCACCCTGAATGGAAAAATGTATGGAATACCGTTGAGATCTGGTTGTCGACCCATGATGCCGGTGATATTGTAACGGAAAAGGATCGTAGACTGGCGGATAAGATTGATGAGTTGTTTACATACTAACCGGGGAACACTGTTCCATTGCCCGTTCTTCGGGGCTCAATTTTTTCTACTATTATACCTTCAGCATGCGTCATTCCTTTAGCCGGGACCATTGAAACCGATCCCCAACAAAAGGGGGATGCAACCAGGAATCAATAGATACATTTTATTTAGTCTTTTAATAAACATTGCAGGTTTACGTCGGAGAATATCTCCGATGTTCATATCCTGTTCCCGCCTAAGTGTAACCACTTATTTTTTCTACTGCGCTTTTCTTAATGTATTGACTTATTGTCTTTTTTATATTTCAATTACAGTTAAGGGCAAATATTTTTTGTGTTTGTGTTTTTACGAAGTAGAAAAAGATACACCGGAATATTATAAAAAATGGAAACAGTTCTCAATCTTTAGCTCATCGAACAGGGTCAATGCTTGTGAAAACTAATTCTAAAACTTATGAATATGACCACCACCGCTATCAGTACCACAGATCAGCTCAATCAATTATCAACTATTATTTCTTCGGTGTTTTTTTGCCGGGTTCGGTAATCAGCTAAAAATTCGCGCAAGTAGGAGCAGGTGTATATGTACACCCGTGCTCGCGTTGTCCTGAAATTCCAATCATTTAAAAACCAATCAGAATGTTTAATATCCAAAGAATCATAAACCTGGGGGCAGCGCTGCTCATATCATTTAGCACTGTCGCAAATCCGGTAGATACAGCTGCCAGGTCAAGAATTGAAAACCATCCTTTCTTTCTTCCTGTCTCCATTTTTCAACCGACCGATCAGCCCGACCAGGCTCTCGAGAATGATAATCTCGGTGGTATTGAAGTAGGTGTTAAGATCCGTGCAACACAAAATGGAACGATATCAGGTATTCGTTATTACAGGGGCACCGGTACTACCGGGCTACATGTAGGTAGCATCTGGACGATCTCTGGAACCAAACTGGCTGATGTAACCTTTGACGCCATCCAGTCAACTGATCCTTCCGACTGGGAAGAAGCAAGCTTTTCCACACCACTGTCCATAGAGGCAGGCGTTACCTATATAGCGTCTGTATATAGTCCCAGTGGCGATTATGCTTCCACTTCAAATTATTTTACTACTGCTAAAGTAAACGGCCCCATCAAAGCCTTGGCCGATGGTGAAGATGGAGGAAATGGATTATATAAATACGGCTCTTCAGGCTTTCCCACATCCAGCCACGATAAAAGTAATTACTGGGTTGATGTTGTTTTCAATGCAGGAGAAGGTGGAGGCAGCGGCACCGTCAGCGGCACTACGAATTACCTGGCAAAATTTACCGCACCCAACACCGTTGGTAACAGTATCCTGTTTGATAACGGAAGTAGCATTGGTATAGGTACAACGGTGATGAACGGCAACTACAAGCTTTTTGTAGAATCCGGTATCAGGACCAGGAAAGTGAAGGTTGATATAGACAGTTGGGCTGACTATGTGTTTGAGGCTGATTACAGGCTTGCATCACTGAAAGACGTGGAAGACTTCATAAAAAAGAACAAACACCTGCCGGGTGTTCCGTCGGCCCGCGAAGTGGAGAAAGAAGGTTTGAACCTGGGGGATAACCAGGCGGTATTGCTAAAGAAAATTGAAGAACTGACTTTGTACCTCATTGAACAGAATAAGGAAAAAGACCAGATTAAAGCAAGGATTAAAGAATTGGAAGAAAGGATAATGACAATCTCTGGTAAAGAAGAGAAATGATCAGGGGGAAAATCATACTGTTTTTTGCCGGGCTATTTGTGATCGCAGCCAGCCATTCGCAGGATACGATTGCGCCTTCGAAATCAATTTGGGCCTATCCGGCAAAGTTGGACGCAAAAGCAAACCAGCTCAATCAAAAGCTTGACAAGAAATCTGCTAAGCTTTTGGACAACTTGTTAAAGCGTGAAAAAAGGATGAAAGCCAGGCTGGGAAAGATTGACTCATTAAAAGCAGCGGAAGTATTCGGTGATATTGAGGAAAAGTATAAACAGGCTATGGAATCCCCGGGATCTAAAATGTATATATCATCGCTGGATACCATGTTGTCTTCGTTGAAGTTCCTGGAAAATAATCCAAAACTGTTGGCAGGGGAGTCCTCAGAAAAGATAAGGACTGCCATTGACAGAGTCAATGGATTGCAGGATCAGTTCCAGAAAGCAGAGGATCTTAAAAGGTTTTTAAAAGAAAGAAGGCAATATCTCAAAAAGCAACTTGGCCAGTCAGGATTTGGAAAAGACTTAAAAAAAATGAATAAGCAGGCCTTTTACTACGGAGAGCAGCTTAAAGAATATAAGGCAATGCTGAAAGACAAGAAAAAAGCTGAGCGTAAAGGATTGGAGATATTAAGTAAGACGAAACCATTTAAGGATTTCATGAAAAAGAACAGTATGCTAGCGTCGATGTTTCGTATGCCTGCTGATCCGGGTGATCCGTCATCAACTGCGTCAATTGCAGGGTTGCAGACAAGAGCTCAGGTTAATACACTGGTGCAACAGCAGGTTGCTGCTGGTGGAGCAGGGGCGCGACAACAATTCTCACAGAATATACAGGCGGCCCAGGCAGAGATCAGCCAGTTGAAGAACAAGTTGATGAAGGCTGGAGCGGTCAGCAGCGATGATGAAATACCCGATTTTAAGCCAAATAATCAAAGAACCAAATCATTTTGGCAAAGGATAGAGGTTGGCACAAACATCCAGTCGCAAAAGCCAAATGGGTATTTCCCGGTTACCAGTGATCTTGGGCTGTCTGTGGGATACAAGCTAAATGACAAAAGTATCATAGGTATCGGTTCCAGCTACAAATTGGGATGGGGCCAAAATATCAGGCATATCCGGATCAGCCACCAGGGAGTGGGGCTTAGAAGTTTCGCAGACTGGAAGATCAAAGGTTCATTCTGGTTAAGTGCTGGATATGAAATGAATTACCGGAGCGAGTTCGACAGGATTGATGAGCTTAAGACATACTCAAATTGGCAGCAGAGTGGTTTGGTTGGTGTGAGTAAGGTGATTTCATTGAAAACAAAATTCTTTAAGAAGACAAAACTGCAGATGATGTGGGATTTTTTGAGTTATCAACAGGTGCCAAAGCAAAAGGCCTTCATTTTCAGGGTTGGTTATAGTTTATGATAAATACTTTAAGTAAAGTAAGATTGTTTAGGTAGCGCCTAAATCTATAAAAATGGATAAGATGAAAAATGGTATAATATTTCTAATAATTGGATTGGTTTGCCAAATAAGATTGAATGGGCAGGCTTCTTTTGGAGAACTTGAAAACAATAAAATTATCTATCCATCACCAACGGCATCGAGTCTTGGTAAATACGGTGAATATCCGGTCAGTTTATACAACGGGTTAGTAAACATCGGGCAGGATATTGTGACTGTAAAAAGTGGACGTCTTTCTTTGAATGTTTCCCTCAGCTATCATGCATCAGGTAATAAGCCGTCGGATATTCCGGGGTGGGTAGGTTTAGGATTTAGTTTGAATGCAGGCGGTGTAATCACCAGAGTAATAAAAGACCTGCCAGATGATTTTGCAGGAGGTTTCTATCATTCAAATACAAGCGTACAAAACCTTTGGAACAACAACATCACCCATTTTTTTGAAGATTACAATAATGGTGCTATTGACCCAAGATCAGATGTATATCAATTTAACTTCTGCGGAAGGGCGGGTGAGTTTGTATTTGATTGGGACAGAAATATACATTTCAAACAACAAGTTCCAATTCAAATACAGGAACTATACGGGCCAGGCGGATTTTCCGGATTTAAGATATTTACTGAGGATGGTACTATTTATACATTTGATCAGATAGAGCGTAGCAATTTTAATTTTTCAACATTAGACCAACCAGCTTCATCATGGTATCTCACTAAGATATCTAATTTGTCCGGTGATAACATCGTATTAAAATATAGCACTCCGATGAGCAAATTCCGCTACAAACAGTATAGCACCAGGAAAGAAGTGGCAGGTACTATCTCATCCCCCGGACTGGATCTAGTGACAGGACCAACTATTAATGTAAGTTCTAGTATGGATGAAGTAATTTATTTGGAAGAAATTGAATTCAATAATGGGAAGTTGCTGTTTGGTACGTCAACCCGCACAGATCCTTATTTTGTTCCCTCAGGAATAACAACAAGTACATCAGAGGAAAAGAAACTGGATTTAATCACATTGTTGGATTATAATAATAAGGTAGTTAAAAAATGGAAGTTCGAATATTTTGAAAACGATACCGAGCGATTGAAACTTAAAAATTTAGTTGTGCAAGCTAGGGATGAATCGGATGTACAAAAATATTCTTTTAGCTATAATAGTTTGAAGTTACCTCTTCCCGGTCCAGGGCCAACTCCGCAGAATCCTTACTTTTCAAATAGTGTGGATTATTGGGGCTACTATAATGCTGAAGCAAACGGTGAGAATAGAATACCAAAAATGTATATGCCAGAATTTAATCAATTTGTTGGTAGTGCTAAAAGGTCTATCAATCCTTTATTTGTAAAAGCCGAAATCCTGGAGAAGATCACATATCCTACAGGGGGGTATGCATTATTTGACTTTGAATCCAACGATTATAGCGCACAGGGTGCCTCTTTTGCAGCAGATCAAAATCCGATGACCCAGTCAAGTACTCCACCGGAATTTTATGAGTTAAACTATGATAGGGATGGTGGGGGATTCGACACAGACCCGGCTACCCTTTCATTTACTTTGACCGAGTCAACACATGTTCATTTGAGCTTTAGCATCAAATCAGATGGCGATCTCAAAGATTGGGCTCCCCTTGGAGAGCATCAGCAATACGATCTATATTTACCTGCTGGCAGCCACAATCTACGTGGACTTTTTCAAACCGATCAGTTACTTTTAGAGGCAAATTCAAACATAACTGAAGCACATTGTTATGCTACAGTATACAAAATGGGCCCATTGGTTCCGATTTATGCTAAGACAGGTCCGGGTTTGCGTATCAAATCCATTGCCACAAACGATGGTATAACAACTACAACTAGAAGTTTTGAGTACAAGCTTGACGACCCTCAAAACCCCTCCATCTCAAGTGGGTTTTTATCAGTATTCCCATCATTTTATGCGCCTTTGTCAAGCATCGCTGCTAATATGCAGGGGTACCTTGCAACGTCTGATCCTATTAATGACGTAGGAGAGGGTGCACCGGTCGGGTATAGCAGAGTCGTTGAACGATTCCAGGATAATTCATCGATTGTACATTTTTATACGACTTATGATGATTATCCCGACGAAACCATGCCATTTCTTAATGGGTTTTCGGATCCCAAATTGGCGCATATGTCGTCCAATAATTTTCAGCGCGGGATGGAAACAAAAATTGTTTATTACAATACAAACGGGGCAATTCAAAAAGAGATCAATAATAGTTATACTGTTTTGCAGGAGAGTGTTGCAGACGTTCAGGCCATTGAATTAAAGCCTACTGTTCAAGTCGCACCAACCCCAGGGAGTACAGCCATAGATATTAATGCTCCTCTGGCCTCCGTGTATTATGTGCATTCTTGCTTTCTATACAATAGCTCTTCAGTAGAAACCATTTTTGATGAAAATGGTCAAAACCCAATTACAAATACTATAAATAAATACTATGATAATGTTAAACACCTGCAACCTACCCGTATTGAAACAACTAGTAGTGACGGAAGTATATTAACGACTGCAACAAGTTTTCCCGACGACTTTGAGCCAGGTGAGCCATTTATAAACTATATGCAGGCAAACCATTTGAAGTCGTTTCCGATAGAACAAATTGTGTATAAACAAAAAGGAGGGGTCAATAATATTATAAGTGGTAATATTATCACTTATAAAACCGAAGGTGCCGGTTTGCCGGAACAGCTATTCAAACTTGAGACTACCAAATCATTATCGCAGACAAGCTTTAAATTCAGTAATCGTTTAATTGGAGTTCTGCCACCGTCATCAGAACCTTCACAGTATAGTACCGATACACGTTACCAACCCACACTATCCTTTACCCAGTATGACAATAAAGGTAACCTTTTAGAATCTTTAGCCCGGAATGGAATTAAAACATCCTACCTGTGGGGGTATAAGCAGGAATTTCCGGTTGCACAAATTGTTGGAGCGGATTACTCTACTGCATTTAGCAAGGTTAGTAATCCTGCGGTATTGGATGATCCATTAAGTGATGAGGACTTACGGTCTGAACTAACCAGCTTACGAACTATTCCCGGTGCATTAGTTACCACCTACACATATGCTCCGTCGATAGGCGTAACCAGCCAAACCGATCCGAATAGCAGAACGACGTATTATGAGTACGATCCTTTTAATCGGTTGTCGTTTGTTCGGGATCAGGATCATAACCTCCTGAAGGGGATCTGTTATAACTATGCTGGCCAACCGGAACAATGTATTTTTTATAAGAGTGATGCCATAATTGGCAATTATTACTCTCAGAATTGTTCTTCCGATGAAAGCCCCGTGGCTTATCATGTATCTGTTCCACAGGGAATGTTCATGTCATATGTGGATCAACAAGCGGCAAACGAACTGGCACAGCAGCACGCCCAGATGCAGGCAAACAAGCATGGAAATTGCCAGATAGTTAATGTGTCAGTTTACGGGGAAAATAACCATGGAACCAGTATTAACATTCAGTTGCATAATGTCGGTACAGGGCAGGATTATTGGTTCACTGCTGACCCACATAGTAGCGGTACCTTGGGGGATGCGCCTCCAGGAACTTATGATATAACTGTAACACCAAGCAGCTCGTCAGGTTGGTATAATTATTCAGTTGGCTGCGGTTATTGGAGTGATGGCCCCGGAGCAATTACTTTCTATGGGGTGATTGTAAACTCAGGTTGCAACAGTGTTGTGATAGATTAAGTCAATTACATTAAATAAATAAACGCCTTTATGAGACATATCCTTAGCCTTATGGCGCTTTTTATGGTACTCTCCTTTTGTCCATTAGGAGGCATCTACGATATTACATTAAAGACCATAGATGGTGATAAAATGGAGTTAAGCCAGTTTAGGGGAAAGAAGCTGCTCTTTATCGTCCTTCCATCTAGAAGTGAAGATCCAGGCATTAGTTTAAGCCAATTGGGCCAATTACACGCAAAGTATCAAAATTCATTAGTCATCATTGGCATTCCCTTAATGGAAGGGGATTTTAACTTAGGCCAAACTGTAAATCACAGAGAGTTTAATGAGGCAATCCCACATATGGTTATAACCGAAAGTATGAAAGCAAAAAAGGGCAGCGACCAGGCGGAGCTTTTCCAGTGGTTGACAAGTAAGGAAAAAAATGGACATTTCGATGAAGATGTAAGCGGAGTAGGGAACAAATTCTTTGTGGATGAACAAGGGGAACTATATGCGGTCATGAAATCCAATTTAAATCTCAGCAATTCTCTTATGGATAAGATTTTATCAAAGAAGGAAGAATAATTAGCAACTCAGGGAAGCTTTAAAGCCCTCGTGCAAGAGATTGTGTATTTCTGGCCAGCTATCCTGACGGAAGCTGGAAGGTGGTGATGGGAGAATTGAAACAAATTTTCGACAGGTTCAAGTTTGGGGGAATCACGACAGAGTATTATCCGGTCATTAGACAATAAATACCAACAACAGTATACATGTGACTAAAAAGGTGTTGAGAGCATAACCAAAACTAATCCGTATGGTAATAATAGGCCAGCTTATGAAAAAGATCAGCCTGCTTTTAGGAGTCTTCATTTTCTTGTGGATATCGGCTATAGCGCAACAGAGCAACAAGCCAGTCACGGCTACTTCAGTACCGGCTCCCGGCGGCCAGGTGGCTACCCGGCCGGCGGATTATACTTCAGGTATAATGGTTAACTATATCCGCACCTGGGACGCCATAGGACCTTACCAGGACGCCAATACAATGAAGGCCGCCGGTTACCAGCATACAAAAGAGACAACACAATATTTCGATGGGCTAGGCAGGCCGCTGCAAACCGTGGCCCGGCAGGCCAGCCCCGGCAGTTCACCAAAGGACCTGGTAGCCCCGGTCGTGTATGATGCGTTTGGGCGGGAAGTGTTCAAATACCTACCCTATGTACAAAGCAATGGAACAACCGACAACGGAACTTTTAAACTGAACGCATTTACAGACCAGGATCATTTTTATAAGAATGTGTATAAGGACGCCGCTGGCCAGTTGATGTATGCCGGCGAGCAGGCGCTCTACAGCCGAACAGAATTCGAAGCTTCACCACTGAGCCGGGTATTGAAAAGTTTTGCCCCCGGCAATAGCTGGGCAGGTAGTTACGGTTCATTATCGGAAAAAGCAATTAGCCAACAATACCTTATTAATAGCTCAAATGACAATGTTCGCATTTGGGAGATCGGTAATGATGACCTTACCTATGTGAACAATGACGTAGCTACCAATATACCTGCCAGCACTGAACATTATGATGTCAGCCAGCTTTATAAGAACGTCACCCTTGATGAAGAAGGTAGCGCGGTAGTGGAGTATAAGGATAAGGAAGGTAAAGTCATATTGAAGAAAGTGCAGCTGGGTACCATTGCCACCGACTACAGCGGCTACGCCGGTTTCTTAAGCACATACTATATCTACGACGACCTCAACCGGCTCCGCTTCGTAATACCGCCCAAAGCCGTGGAGGCCATCAAAGCCAACTGGACTTTCAATGCTGATATCATCAACGAGCTTTGCTTCCGCTATGAATACGACGAACGTCAGCGGATGATCGCTAAAAAAGTACCGGGCGCAGGCTGGGTGTATATGGTGTACGATAAAAGGGACCGGCTGGTCTTTACCCAGGATGCCAATATGCGAGGTGGTAACCAGTGGTTAACGACCCTCTATGACGCATTGAACCGCCCGGTCATGACCGGCATGATAAATTATAATGGTAACAGGGATGCCTTACAGGCTTATGTAAATGGACT
>JAEYVW010000196.1 GCA_023429365.1 Bacteroidota bacterium | reverse complement strand
ATTGGTAAGGGTGGGGCAATGGACAGGTTTGCGCTGGATCTTTCAAATTACTTAGTGGGCAATGATGATAACGCCGCTGTGATCGAGATGCATTTTCCTGCAGCGGAGTTTGTTGTCGAACAGGATGCGATGATGGCTTTGACCGGTGCTGATTTTTCTGCTGTCGTTGATGGAATGCCCCTGCCTCCCTGGCGGGCATTCACGGTGAAAAAAGATTCGGTTATAAAATTTGTCAAACCCGTTCAGGATGCACGAGCCTACCTGGCCGTCCGCGGTGGATGGCAGGCGCAAAAATGGCTCGGTAGTTATAGCACACAGTCGAGGTTGGGAGTTGGGGGGTATGAGGGTCGCGCTTTGCAAAAAGATGACCGCATTGCCTTTTCATCACCTACCATTTCTATTACTGAAAACAAAATATTGCCCTGGCATATTTCAAAAGCTGAACTGGATGGTTTTTACCAGCCGCTGGATCAAATCCGATGTGTACAGGGACCGGAATATGACCTGTTGGATGAATCGGCAAGAAAAAATTTCGAAAACCAGGATTTTATCATCAGCCAGCAAAGCGACAGGATGGGTTATCGACTGGATAGTCCGCCGGTAATGGCGACAGCACCTGCGGAAATGATCTCTTCGGCAACAGATGCGGGAACAATTCAGTTATTACCCGATGGCTGCTGTATCATACTGATGGCCGATCACCAAACCACGGGTGGTTATCCGCGCATTGCATCCGTGATCAAAGCTGATTTACCTTCACTGGCGCAGGCAGGCGCGGGACAGAAAATCAAGTTTAAGATGATCGAGTTGAAAGAGGCGGAAGATCATTATATAAATATGAGGCGAAGGATGGATGAAATAAAAACAGCTTGTTATCTTCATTTAAAAAAGTGGACAACCGCACGGTAGATATTAATTGCGATATGGGCGAAGGTATGGGCAACGAGGCCCGGCTGATGCCCTTTATCGATTCTGCGAATATTGCCTGCGGCTATCATGCGGGAGATGAAGATACTATTCGAGAGGTGATACGCCTCTGCCTGCAATACCGGGTGCATATCGGTGCCCATCCCTCCTTTCCCGACCGGGAGAATTTTGGTAGAACGGCTATGTCGTTAAGTGAAGGGGAAGTGTATGATCTTGTTTGCACACAATTAAATATTATTCATAAGATCGCATTGGAGTTTGGCGCGAGGCTGTATCATGTAAAACCGCATGGTGCATTATACAATATGGCAGCTGCGGATGCTAAACTGGCAAATACTATTGCTATTGCTGTAAAAGATTTTGATCCCTCACTGGTTTTTGTTGGCCTTTCTGGTTCTGTGATGATCGAAGCTGCCAAAAGCCTCGGCCTGCAGGCAGTGCATGAAGCTTTTGCAGATAGGACATATCAGCCTGATGCCTTTCTTACGCTCCGTTCGCATCCGCGGGCATTGTTGAATGATAGAGAAGCCGTGATCAGGCAGGTGTCGATGATGGTAAATGAAAATAAAGTGCAGGCGATAACGGGTGAAGAGATCTTTATTCAGGCTGATACCATTTGCATCCATGGGGATGGGGCGCATGCCGTTGAATTTGCAGAAGCTATTCACAAACTATTGCATGCTGAATAAATCATTTCTAAAAGGGCCCCTGCTGGGGGCAGCGTTTTTGATGGCGACATCAGCCATCGGCCCGGGGTTTATTACACAAACAACAAAGTTTACCGAAGAACTGCGTGCGAGTTTTGGTTTCGTAATTTTTATTTCCGTGTTGATGGATATCGGCGCCCAGTTGAATATCTGGCGTATCGTCAGCATCAGTAAATTATATGCGCAGGATGTAGCAAATAAAGTATTACCCGGCTCGGGTTATGCTTTGTCGATATTGATCGTATTGGGTGGGTTTGCATTTAATATCGGCAATATCGCAGGGGCGGGACTGGGTTTGCAGGTGTTGACGGGTTGTAGTGTACAAACTGGTGCTTTGATAAGCTGTGTGATCGCTGTGTTGGTTTTCGTTTATAAGGAAGCCGGCAGATCTCTCGACCTGTTTGCAAAATTGCTTGGGTTTGTTATGATCGGGCTTACGCTGTACGTGGCATTTAAATCAAATCCGCCGATGGGCGAGGCTGTTGTCAAAACATTTTTACCGGATACGATCAATGAAATGATCATCCTCACGATTGTAGGTGGCACGGTGGGTGGGTATATCAGTTTCGCGGGAGCTCACCGTTTGTTACAGGCCGGCATCAGCGGTAAAGAAAATATTCGAAAAGTATCATCCAGCGCGGTATCAGCGATCCTGATTGCCACTATCATGCGAATCATCCTGTTTATCGCCGCGCTGGGAGTAGTATGGCAGGGGGTTAGTTTAAGTGCCGGCAATCCCGCGGCTACTGTATTTGAAACTGCAGCCGGGCAATGGGGTTATAAAATTTTTGGGCTGGTATTGTGGAGTGCGGCGATCACATCTGTAGTAGGTTCGGCGTTTACATCGGTCACTTTTGCGAAACTGCTTCATGTGTCGGTGGAGAGGAACTTTCGTCCATTTATAATTGGCTTTATTGTTTTTTCTACTGCCGTGTTTTTGATCCTGGGTCAGCCTGTCAGGTTGTTGATCGCGGCCGGGGCGATCAATGGGTTGATACTGCCATTTGCATTGGCTATTATTTTACTGGCAGCATATAGAAAGAATATTATAAACGATTACCGGCATCCGCGATGGATGGCCGTGGCCGGCTGGATCGTCGTCGCGGCGATGGCGTATATGGGTTTGAAAGCGATATCCGGGCTGCTGTGAGGAACGACTATCTTTACAATGAAAGTGTTTTTCCTGACCATGACACAGCTCCGTGTTCTCCGTGCAACACTCCGTGTACTCCGTGACCTGGTTTTTGGGACACGAAGGGCACGAAGGAAACACGAAGGGCACGAAGGATTGCAAAATTGAATTAAACTCCGTGTTCTCCGTGCAACACTCCGTGTACTCCGTGACCTAAAACTGGACACGGAGGTCACAAAGGAATCACGAAAGGCACAGAGTGAGAAAAACTGTATTAATCTCCGTGCTTTTCGTGCAAAACTCGGTGTACTCCGTGTCCAAAAAAAATTATCATGAGATACTCCATACCATACATCTTTATTATTTGTCTGATCTTTTCTTCCTGTAAAAGTTCTACCAGCAAAACACCTGAACCGGAAACTGTCACCGAGCAGTACCGTCCACAGGTTCATTTCACTCCAAAATCAAAATGGATGAACGATCCCAATGGGATGGTGTATTTCAACGACCGCTATCATTTATTTTACCAGCATTATCCCGACAGTACTATCTGGGGACCGATGCACTGGGGTCATGCTAGTTCCACTGATCTTGTAAATTGGGAACATCATCCCATTGCCCTTTATCCTGATAGCCTCGGTTATATTTTTTCAGGCAGCGCGGTGGTGGATGTAAGTAATAGTTCTGGTTTCGGGCAAAATGGCAAGCCACCACTTGTCGCCGTATTTACACATCATGATCCAAAAGGTGAACATGAAGGAAAAACAGATTATCAAAACCAAAGTATTGCTTATAGCGTTGACGACGGAAAAACCTGGACAAAGTATTCGGGCAACCCGGTACTGAAGAATCCGGGCGTTAAAGATTTCCGTGATCCCAAAGTGAGCTGGCACCCTGCTACGCAAAAATGGATCATGACACTGGCGGTGCAGGACCGGATCAGTTTCTATTCTTCACCCGATCTCAAAACCTGGAATAAGGAATCAGATTTTGGCCAGGGTATCGGCGCACATGGTGGGGTATGGGAATGTCCTGATCTTTTTCCCCTGACCTATCGCGGTGATAGTGTCTGGGTTTTGCTGGTGAGTATCAACCCGGGCGGTCCCAACGGAGGCTCCGCAACACAGTACTTCACCGGGCAATTTGACGGAACGAAGTTTATTCCCAATGATACCAGTACCCGATGGGTAGATTATGGTCCGGATAACTATGCCGGCGTAACCTGGTCGAACACTGGCGCCCGAAAAATATTTATGGGATGGATGAGCAACTGGCAGTATGCTAACCAGGTGCCAACGAAGAGCTGGCGTAGCGCCATGACCATCCCTCGTGAGCTTTTGCTGGTGGATGCCGGTGGACGGTATGCACTAGTGTCAAAACCTGTAACGGAATTTGACGCCTTAACCGATAATACAGCCAGTCTTGAAAACATTAGCGTCAAAGGTGAGTATGATTTATCTGCAAGTATAAAAACATCCTCATCCGTAGCAAAGCTGGAGCTTCAAATTGATGATCTGAATGATTTTTCAATAAAGTTGTCAAACGCGGAAGGAGAGCTGGTCGAAATCGGTTATGACAAAGCCGCCAACCGCTATTATATTGATCGGAGTAAGTCGGGAGAAACGGGTTTTGAAAAAGGATTTGCCGGCCGGCATTTTGCACCAAGACTTTATCCTTCAAAGACAGCCAACCTGACCCTTATTTGTGATCAAACATCCATTGAACTGTTTGCGGACAATGGCTTAACGGTGATGACGAGTATATTTTTTCCCGGCACACCCCTGACGAATTATATCATTTCTTCGGTTAATGGTATAGGGATCAGGGAACTGGTATATTCGGAATTAAAACCGGCAGTGGTCCGATAACAGCTATTCGGGAAATATTCAAAGACTCTTTTTGTTTTCAAACAAATTTATTTCAGTAAATTCCATGAATATTTTTCTGCCAGGCACACCATCGGCCAATACGGCAGCATCTCTGATTTTCATATTCAACCTGGTTATTATGCCGATAGTAAAGAAGCGTTATCTGCTCCTCATTGGTGCATATTTAATAGGGTCTACCACAGTAGCGACATCGCAGTCAACTTTTGCTGATACTGTTTCTATTCACAATTCAGCCAGCAGGATTATTGCGGTATACAAGGATAGTTTAAAGCAAAACCTCCGCATATATGATGGATATGAATTCACCGGGGGATACCGGCGTAGTGCAGGCCATCCTTTTTTTGAATTTGATCAGCCGCAACCAGGTACGATACTGTATGAAGGAACCGAATATTCCAATGTCCTATTAGCCTATGATCTTTCCAGGGACGAAGTGATCACGGTAAACCCGGTATCCAATCAAAACATAAAACTCATCACATCGAAGATCGGGAGATTTCAAATAGGGGATCATTCCTTTATATCCCTTAGTGATGAAAGCGGATCGACCGGGTTTCCTGGGGAAGGGTTTTATGAGTTACTGTATGACAATGATGTTAGTGTTTTGGCAAAAAGAAAAAAATGGCTGCGGGAATCAGCCAGGGCTGAAGAATCATCCCGGTTTCTACAGTCCGCTACTTATTTTATAAAAAAGGATAATACTTTTCATGAGATCAGCAGCAAAAGATCTCTTCTACGTTTAATTGACGACAAAAAAGCTGAAGCAGCAAAATTTATGCAAAAAGAAAAGCTAGATTTTAAAAAGGACCCCGAACAAACAATTATGAGGGTCATGGAATTCTACAACCTTTTAGAAAAATAGATGAGGGCTCGTTGGATATATCGGTTGTTGACTTTTTTATCGTTGATTCTCACATCCTGTGTAAATGCGCAGGATACAAGACTTATTGCCCGTGAGTTTAAAGATGTTCCCTTCTCAGAATTTTCGAAAATTATTAAAGGCATTACTGGTTACCAGCTTTACTATAAACCCGAAGAGCTGGACACAGTGAGGGTAAATGTTGTTGCGGAGAATATATCATTGCCGGATCTTCTAAAAAAGGTTTTTGATGGTACAGCTATTCGTTTTTCATTAGATAACCAGGATAACGTGTTTTTATATTCAGGGATTGGAATCCAGACCTCCCTGCCTGAAGACTTTTTTAATGTGGCAAAGTCGGCACCCGATACCAGTAAGATTGATATTATGGAGGCTGTTAGCAAAGGGCGACAAGGGGCGATCACAGAGAACAGGCTTTTCGAAATAGGCATAAAGGAGAATGCTGATAGAACGGATAAGGCGATAGTATCAGGATATATTCGCAACGGTAAAACGGGTGAATCATTTTCCGGCGCTATTGTTTATATCGATACGCCTTATGCGGCGGTTGTAACGGATCAATTTGGCTATTATAGCATTGGCCTAAAAAAAGGCAGGCATCTTCTGAATGTTAGCAGTATTGGGATGAAGCTTGCCCGCCGGAATATTATGCTCCACGGCGACGGTACTCTAAATATTGAACTGGAAGATTCTGTCCCCAGTCTAAAAAATATAACGGTCTATGCCCAGCGAAACTCAAGTATCAGGGGTATGCAGATGGGGGTGGAAAGGCTGAACATTAAAACCATCAAGAAAGTTCCGGTACTATTAGGTGAAGCCGATGTGTTAAGGGTATTGCTGACACTTCCAGGCGTAACTTCAGTGGGTGAGGCCAGCAATGGGTTCAACGTCAGGGGTGGGTCCACTGATCAGAACCTGGTGTTATTTAGTGATGCAACAATATACAACCCATCTCACCTGTTCGGGTTTTTCTCAGCATTTAACCCCGATGTAGTAAAAGAATTCGAATTGTATAAGAGTGCTATCCCGGAAAAATATGGAGGCCGGCTTTCATCAGTATTGGATGTTACGATGAAGGACGGTAATTCCAAAAAAGTATCCGGCACGGGAGGAATCGGAGTGTTGACCAGTAAGTTGACAGTAGAAGGACCTATAAAGAAGGATAAAACCACGTTCATCGTTAGTGGACGAACTGTCTATTCCAATTGGTTACTAAAGCAAATACCCAAATCAGATTATAGCCGGAGTAAAGCCGGGTTTAGTGACCTGAACCTCCGGATCAGCCATAATGCAGATCAGAGAAATAGCTTTTACCTGACCGGATATTTTAGTGATGACAATTTTAAGCTGAATACTGACACCTTATACAAGTATGGCAACAGGAATGTAAATATTAAATGGAAGCATATTTTTAATACCAGGCTAAATGGCGTATTCCTGGCTGGATTCGACAATTATCGGTATGCTATCTCAAGTGATGGCAATCCGGTCAACGCATATCGCCTTCGTTCTTCCATCAGCCAGGGTAACCTGCGTGCAGATTTTAATTATTCAACTGGCGGTAAACATGCTTTAAACTTCGGTTTGAATTCCATTTACTATGATCTAAAACCAGGTTCTTTTCTGCCGGTAAAAAGCGAATCCCTGGTACAACCCGATATATTGCAAAATGAGCAGGCACTTGAATGGGCATTATACCTGGGCGACCAGTTCACGGTTTCACCCAATTTCTCGATCAATGCAGGAATTCGATATTCGCTTTACCAATATCTTGGCCCCAGGCAGGTTTATAAATACGCCGAAGGCGTTCCAAGGGAAAAGACCACAATAACAGATACCCTTTCCTATTCTCACGGTCAAACTATTAAGACCTATCATGGCCCTGAGTACAGATTCGTAGCACGATACCTCTTATCCAATGACGCGTCTTTTAAGTTGAGTGTGAATAGCCTCAGGCAGTATATTCATATGTTGTCAAATACCATCGCTATTTCGCCAAGCGATATCTGGAAACTTAGTGACCCGGTGATAAAACCTCAACGCGGATACCAGGTTTCGCTGGGATACTATAAAAACTTTAGAGCGAATACCATTGAGACCTCGATCGAGATCTATTTCAAAAGGATGAGGAATTATCTTGATTATAAAAGTGGCGCCGTTCTGCTGATGAACCATCATATTGAGGCGGATGTGCTGAACACAAGGGGTAAAGCCTATGGTGCAGAGTTGTCTTTTAAGAAAAAATCGGGTAAGATGACCGGGTGGATCAGTTATACCTATGCCCGTACCCTGCTCCAATTGGATGATCCGCTGGCCGGGCAAAACATAAATGATGGTAAATACTATCCGGCCAACTTCGACAAACCACATAGTGCCAACCTGGTTGGGAATTACCAGTTCTCGCATCGTTTTACTACCTCATTGAATATTGTGTATAGCACGGGGCGGCCTATTACCCTGCCTATTGCTATTTTTCACCTGGGTGGCGGACAGCGTGTATATTATTCGGATCGCAACCAGTATCGCGTTCCCGATTATTTCCGCATTGACCTGTCGTTTAATATCGAGGGCAACCATAAACTAAAAAAGTTGACACATAATTCCTGGTCGTTCGGGGTTTACAATTTATTGGCACGTCAGAATCCTTATTCTATCTATTTCACCCAGGAAGCGGGAGCGATTAAGGGTTACCAGCTTTCTGTAATTGGTACAGCGGTTCCATTTATCACTTATAATTTTAGATTCTAATCCATGAAGATTTTAGTTACGTTAGTAATGTTTGTATTGGCTGTCTTTTTTGGATCTGGATGCAAGAAGCCTTACGAACCCAGGGTGCTGTCAACGATCACAAACTTCCTGGTGGTGGATGGAAATATTGCTGTAGGAAATGACCAGGTGACGAAGATTGTCCTGAGCCGAACAACACGGCTCAGTGATTCCATCACGTTTGACCCTGAAAATAATGCCACTGTTTTCATTGAGCAGGAACAAGGTGGGATGATCCAGTTGTTGAATCGTGATAACGGGGTTTATGAGAGCCCGGTGCTCTCATTACAAACGGGCGCCAATTACAGGTTGCGTATCTTGTCTGACAACAAAGAATACGTTTCTGAATTTGTCAATGCACGGGTTTCCCCGGCAATTGATAGTGTTACATGGCGGCAGGACAATGACGTATTTATTTATGTACATACCCACGATCCTTCCAACCAGGCAAGGTATTACAGGTGGGAATATGTCGAAACCTGGAATTATGCATCTTTTTTGGTCTCTCCCTGGGCAGTCAGCGACGGTTTGATTTTTGTGAAGGACTCGCTCACGCAAACGGATTCATGCTGGCGAAGCTTGGCGTCCTCTCAAATACTGGTGGCATCTACGGAGGCATTAAGCCAGGATATAGTCAGCAATTTCCAGGTTGCACGGGTTCGGCAACATAGTGAGAAAATCGGCATGGGATACAATATCCTGGTACGGCAATACGCCATTACAGATGAGGCCTACCGGTATTTTTCATTGATCCAGAAAAACACGGAGCAATTGGGAACTTTATTTGATGGCCAGCCCTCGCAGTTAAAAGGAAATATTCATTGTTCACAGGATCCCGGGGAGCCTGTCATTGGGTTTGTAACAGCATCGACTATTTCTGAAAAAAGATTAGTGATCAGGAATAAACAGGTCGATTGGAATTTTATACAGCCCGGGCCCGATTGTAGTCCTACCATTGTTATTCCACAGCATCCCGACAACTTCAAAATCTACGATTACCCCGACCCGGAGTATACAATCTATTATTACATTACCGGTGGAACTATGAGACTGGCGAGAAAAGTATGCCTGGATTGCCGTTCATTGGGTGGAACAAATGAGAAGCCGGTATTTTGGTAAATAAAAACGCTATATTAAATTAAATAGTTAAACAGGAATTAAAATGCGGGGATTTGTTCAGGTAGTTTTATTTCTGGTTTTATTGAACGGATCTGTTGTCAGAGGGATAGCTCAGCATGGCTATACAAAGCCGGTGGCAGCATTGACTAATTATACCCGCGATAATGAACAGGAAAAAATTTTTGCCCATGTGGATAAGTCATTTTATGTGTGCGGGGAAATAATCTGGTTCAAACTGTATAATGTAGATGCGGCTACAAATCGGCCCACCAATTTTAGTAAGCTGGCATACGTTGAACTGCTTGACGGGAGCGGTCAACCTGTATTGCAGGCAAAAATTGAGTTGCAGGAGGGCTTTGGTAATGGATCGTTTTTCCTGCCCTTTTCTCTTTCTTCAGGTGGCTATACACTGAGCGCGTACACAAACTGGATGAAAAATTTCGACTCCCGCCTTTTCATTGAAAAGCAGATCACGATAGTAAATACGCTAAAACGTTTACCTGCCGCGGAATCAAAGAAAAGTGAATACAATATCCGGTTTTTCCCTGAAGGTGGAAACCTGGTTGCAGGATTGAAGTCAAGAGTGGCATTTCATGCTGTTGATCAGTATGGAAAAGGTAATTGGTGCCAGGGTGTAGTTTATAACCAGGACAATGATTCTATTACATCTTTTTCTACGGGCCGGTTTGGAATGGGCAGCTTTAACTTAAAGCCTGTAAAAGGTCACACTTATAGTGCTGTTGTACAGGACACAGACGGAAATGAGATCATCCGCGAACTTCCTGCGGTATATGAAACAGGGTATACGATGCATTTGGAGCAGCCGGACAGCCATTCAATAAAGATCAATATTGCATCAGCTGGGAAGAAGGACAAAACAATCTTTCTTCTGGGCCATAGCCGGCAGTCGATTAAATTGGCGCAATCGAAAAACCTGGTGGATGGTAAGGCAGAAATAACCCTGCCCGTGAAAGATCTCGGCGAGGGGATCACGCATTTTACTTTATTCGATGAGAATCACCAGCCCTTGTGTGAGCGATTGTATTTTAGGAGACCTGAAAACAGGATGAGTATCAAAATCGGGCTTGATCAACAGGAATATGCCACACGCAAAAAGATCGGAATGAGTATCACGACACTGGGCGGCAGCGGTCAGCCGATTTCAGGTGATCTTTCCGTTTCTGTTTTTCGCACCGACTCACTCCAGGTTCCTGATGAAGACGATATTCAATCCTATTTGTGGTTAAGTTCCGAACTGCGAGGTAAAGTAGAATCGCCCTCTTACTATTTTAATGCTGCCAACGATGATGCCCTGACCAATGTGAATCATCTTATGCTTACACATGGATGGAGTCGTTTTAAATGGGAAAATGTGTTGGCTGGTAATGAACCGGGCTTTCGATTTTTACCGGAATATGAGGGAATGCTGGTGACCGGGAAAATCAGAAGCAAATCCACCGGGTTGCCAGCTGCTAATGTGAAAACCTGTCTTAGTGTGCCGGGTGAGAAGTTTGTGTTTAGAACAACCAAGAGCGACGCGTCAGGAAACTTACTGTTCAATGTCGGTAAGTTTTATGGAAGAAGTGATATTGTTGTCCAGGCGCATAAAGACCCGGGGAATTACAAGGTTGATATCGAGTCGCCTTTTTCCAAAGATAGGGTGAGCAGTAACAGTCCTCTGTTCAATATATCTGAAAAATGGAAGGAGGATCTGCTGACTTATAGCATCAGCTCACAGGTTGAAAATTTATACACCGATGGACAAAAGCAAAAATTCGCACCGCTATTATTAAAAGACACTACTCCATTTTATGGAAGGCCTGATAAGACATATTGGCTGGATGACTATACACGGTTTATTTCCCTGGAAGAAGTAATGCGGGAATACGTAGCGGAAGTGAGGGTGCGAAAGGAGAGGGATAGTTTTTATTACCGCGTCAGGAATGGTGTCTACAATGTCTTTTTTGAAAAAGAACCCCTGACCCTTCTGGATGGCGTGCCGGTGTCTGACACTAGGAAGTTGATGGAATTCGATCCTTTAAAAATAAAAAAGCTTGATGTGGTGACGAAGAGATATTTCACGGGCAATGATGGTATTGAGGGGATTGTAAGTTATTCAACTTACGACGGAAACCTGGGTGGATATAATTTGGATGCAGGGGCCATTGTTCTTGAATACGAAGGCCTGCAGCTAAACCGCGAATTTTATTCGCCGACCTACGAAACAGATGAGAAATTTGAAAGCCCGGTGCCGGATTTCCGAAACGTTCTATTCTGGACACCCGGGATCATTACCGATGTAAAGGGTGTCGCAAATATGGATTTTTATTCTTCTGACCGCCCTGGAAGGTATGCTGTCGTGGTACAGGGTATAACAACCGATGGGCTGGCGGGCAGCAGTATACATTTTTTCCAGGTGAATAAGTGATCAGCTATTGATCCGGCTCATTACATGATCCACGATCCTGTCGCAACGTGAAAGATGAAAATGGTACAGGTCTCCATTTTTATAATAGGAGGAGAGTGATTCTTTCAAAAGATTTTTTGCGCGGTTGAGCCGAACCTTTACATTG
>JAEYVW010000188.1 GCA_023429365.1 Bacteroidota bacterium | reverse complement strand
GGTGTGCGGGTGACAATTTTTTCAAGCCGATGGGCTGCATCATTAAAGTTTAACCTGTTTAATGATGCAGCCTGCTCATCGCCTGTTATATGGATCGTTTCTTGCATGTAGTTTTTATTAGCCCACTGAAACCGGCGTTTCTGGCTGGTGACGGAAAGTATCTTTGACTGAAGCTTCGGGTTCGCCGCCTGCTGGGTTCTGGTTTTCCGGGCGTAGACTTCTTACGGTCTTGCCAGCCTGCCAAAGCTCGCTTTCTCTCAATTCCTTTAATTCTACTTCCAGTTTTTCACGGTAGTCAGATTTGCTGTTACTATCGATGGAACGTTGTGATTCTTTTCCGGAGGCAACGCTTTCATACAGTTCTTTAAACACAGGAGCCGTAGCATCCCTAAATTTTTTCCACCAGTCGAGCGCACCACGCTGTGCGGTTGTAGAACAGTTGGCATACATCCAGTCCATACCATTTTCAGCTACCAATGGCATCAGCGACTGGGTTAATTCCTCCACTGTTTCATTGAATGCCTCGGAAGGAGAGTGACCATTGTCGCGGAGCACCTGGTATTGCGCAGCGAATATACCCTGTATAGCCCCCATCAGTGTACCTCTTTCACCGGTAAGGTCAGAATACACTTCTTTTTTGAAATCTGTTTCAAACAAATAACCGCTTCCCACGGCGATACCCAGCGCAATTACACGTTCGAATGCTTTGCCGGTGGCATCTTGGTAAATGGCATAGGAACTATTCAACCCGCGACCCTGCAGGAACATACGGCGAAGTGAGGTGCCCGATCCTTTTGGTGCAACGAGGAACACATCCACATCAGCAGGTGGCACGATACCGGTCTGGTCGTTGAACGTAATTCCAAAACCATGAGAAAAATAAAGTGCCTTACCTGGCGTAAGATGTTTTTTTACAGTTGGCCACAATGCGATTTGTGCTGCATCACTTAACAGGTAACAGATGATGGTGCCTCTTTGAAGTGCTTCCTCGATTTCAAAAAGTGTTTCACCTGGCACAAAGCCATCACGAATCGCTTTATCCCAGGTCTTGGAATCTTTACGCTGGCCTACGATCACATTGATGCCATTATCTTTTTGATTCAGTGCCTGGCCGGGCCCCTGTACGCCATAACCAATTACGGCTACTGTTTCATTTTTTAAAACTTCCTGTGCTTTTGACAAAGGAAATTCTTCTCTTGTAACCACATTTTCCAATGTGCCGCCAAAATTTAGTTGTGCCATTTTTTATTGTTTTAAAAGTTTAGATATTCAGGTTAATTGATTTGAAAAACTTAATATTATTTTTCGTGATTACATCGTAAACACTTCATCCTGCTTGTCCAGGTATTCATTTTCCACCACTTCTTCACCAGGTTCTTTACGTTCAAATTCTTTCAGCCGATCATGGAAACCGATGCTTTCCTTAATAATAGCCACCCTGGCACTGCGAACAAATTCGATAAGACCATAGGGCTCCAGCACTTTTACAAGTTTATCAATCTCTTCGTTGTGACCTGTTGTTTCGAATACGACATAGTCTTTTCGTATAGCAACGGCCCTTGCTCCAAACTCACGCAGTAGTCTTTCCACTTTTACCTTCTCAGCGATTTCGTCGGTAGACACCTTGTACAGCGCCATTTCCTGCCAGACAATTTCATTTTCGGTATTGTAAAATGCCCGGAGGATATCGACTTGTTTTTCGATCTGCCGCACGAGTTTTTTTACCACTTCTTCAGTTTCGTTGATCACGATCGTAAACCGATGGATTCCCTCTACCTCACTGGGGGAAGTGTTCAGGCTTTCGATATTAATTTTTCGCCTGGAAAAAATCGTTGATACACGGCTGATGATACCAATCTGGTTTTCCGTGTAGACCGTTATCGTGAATTCTTGTTTTGACATGCTCCAATTTTTAATTGCCTAATTTATTTTAACCTGATCTCGCTCACACTGCAGCCCTGCGGTACCATTGGGAAAACATTATTTTCCTTTCCTACCATTACTTCCAGCAGGTAAGCACCTTTGTGATCGATCATCGTTTTCAATGCTGACTTAAGATATTTTCGGTCAGAAACGCTGTTGCTCTCGATACGGTAGCCTTTCGCTACCTGTACATAGTCAGGGCTGGCGATGTCGACAAACGAATACCGCTTGTCATGAAACAATTGCTGCCACTGCCTCACCATACCAAGAAACTGGTTGTTTAATACCAGTATTTTCACTGGCACTTCGCTTTGCATGATGGTACCAAGTTCCTGGATTGTCATCTGTATACCACCATCACCGATAATAGCAACCACTTCACGCTGTGGTGCGCCAAACTTCGCACCGATCGCAGCAGGTAATCCAAAACCCATGGTGCCCAGTCCGCCTGATGTAATATTACTTTTACTCTGGTTGAATTTTGCATAACGGCAGGTTACCATCTGGTGCTGTCCTACATCGGTTACCATGATCGCCTCACCTTTGGTAAGTTCGTTTAAGATATCCAGCACTTCACCCATGGAAAGGATATCAGTACTAGGATGAAGCTCAGGCTGGATACACGTGTCCTCCTCTTCTTTTTGATACTCTTTGAACTTTTGCAGCCATTGCGGATATACTTTTTGTTCTACAAGTGCTGTCAGCAGGGGCAGGGTTTCTTTACAATCTCCCCATACAGGCACTGTTGCTTTCACATTCTTATCGATCTCGGCGGGGTCAATATCCAGGTGGATCACCTTTGCCTGCTTTGCATATTTATCAAGTCGCCCGGTTACGCGGTCATCGAAGCGCATACCAACGGCAATCAGTACATCACATTCATTGGTCAGTACATTTGGTCCGTAGTTGCCGTGCATACCCAGCATCCCGACACCAAGTGGGTGATCTGTAGGAATGGCGCTCATTCCCATGATGGTCCAGGCGGCGGGAATACCTGCTTTTTCAATAAACTGGGTAAATTCTTTTTCGGCGTTACCGAGGATCACACCCTGGCCGAAGATCACAAATGGACGTTCCGCACTATTGATCAGGTCGGCAGCTTCCTTCACATACTCTTTTCTTACAATTGGTTTCGGACGATAGCTGCGAATATGATCACATTTCTGGTATCCCTTGTATTCGAATTTCTGCAACTGTGCATTCTTAGTGATATCGATAAGTACAGGGCCTGGTCTTCCACTCCTGGCGATATAAAAAGCTTTTGCCAGCACATGAGGAATTTCTGTTGCATCGGTAACCTGGTAATTCCATTTTGTAACAGGTGTAGTTATATTGATAACGTCTGTCTCCTGGAAAGCATCCGTACCCAACAGGTGTGCAAATACCTGGCCTGTGATGCATACAATAGGGGTTGAGTCGATCATCGCATCAGCCAGGCCGGTTACCAGGTTCGTAGCACCGGGACCACTGGTAGCAAATACCACACCCACTTCACCTGAAGCGCGTGCATAACCCTGTGCGGCATGAACGCCACCCTGTTCATGGCGCACGAGAATATGTTTTAATTTATCATGGTAGTCGTACAATGCGTCGTAAATAGGCATGATAGCGCCCCCCGGGTATCCGAAAATCGTATTGACATCTTCGGCAATAAACGATTCGAGTACCGCCTGGCTTCCGCTGATTTCAGTACCCTGCAATCCTTTCCCTTCGCGGTTAGCTTTTGCTGAAGTTTGTTTCTGTGCCTTTGCATTTATTTCAATTGTGCTCATATCATAATTTTATTAGTGAGTATCACAAATTTTCAATCGGAATTAATGTGCTTCATCCGTAACGCAACCCTGGTCGGCTGGTTTTACAGAGTTTGCATATTTAAATAATACACCTTTTGTCGCCTTAAGCATCGGCTGTTTCCAGCTTGCTTTTCTTTTTGCAATCTCTTCCGCACTAACTTTCAGGTCGATCATGTTCTTCACGGCATCCAGTTCGATAATATCATCATCCTGCACCAGCGCGATCAAACCGCCTTCGTATGCTTCGGGTGTAATATGACCAACCACAAATCCATGTGTGCCGCCGCTGAATCTTCCATCGGTGATCAGCGCTACTGATTTCCCTAGACCCGCACCGATGATGGCCGATGTCGGCTTGAGCATTTCAGGCATACCGGGTCCGCCTTTAGGACCAACATAGCGGATCACCACGACATCACCTGGACGGATCTTCCCGGAGTTGATGCCATTGATCAGTTCAAATTCACCATCGAAAACTCTTGCCGGACCACTAAACTTTTCACCTTCCTTCCCGGAGATCTTGGCTACGCTTCCTTTTTCGGCAAGGTTGCCATAAAGTATCTGGAGATGTCCGGTTTTTTTCAGGGGTTGTTCCGCAGGGTAGATGATCTTTTGCGTGTCAAAATCCAGGTCAGGTACTGTGGCCAGGTTTTCAGCAACTGTTTTTCCAGTTACCGTTAAACATTCGCCATGCAGCCAGCCTTTTTGCAGCAGGTATTTCATCACCGATGGCACACCACCATGTGCATGCAGGTCCTGCATTAAATATTTACCACTGGGTTTAAAATCTGCCAGTACAGGTATTTTATCGCTAATTTTTTGAAAATCATCCTGCGACAGCTCAACGTCGACACTTTTGGCCATAGCAATCAGATGCAACACTGCATTTGTGCTACCACCCAGTGCCATGATAACAGTAATGGCGTTTTCAAAAGCTTTACGGGTCATGATATCAGAAGGCCGGATATTTTTTTCCATTAATACCCGAATGGCTTTACCAGCTTCCAGGCATTCGTTCTTCTTATCTTCACTCAGTGCAGGATTCGAAGAAGAATAAGGCAGGCTCATGCCCAGGGCTTCAATGGCGGACGCCATGGTATTGGCGGTGTACATTCCGCCGCAGGCTCCAGCGCCGGGGCAACTGTTCATCACGATGCCTTTAAAGTCCGTTTCATCCAGTTGACCGGCAATTTTTCTTCCAAGCGCTTCAAACGCCGAAACGATGTTGAGATCTTCTCCTTTATAATGTCCCGGTGCAATGGTACCACCATACACCATGATGGCTGGGCGATTCAAACGACCCATAGCTATTACGGAGCCGGGCATGTTTTTATCACAACCGGGTAAGGCGATGAGGGCGTCGTAATACTGGGCACCACAAACTGCTTCGATAGAATCGGCAATAATGTCTCGGCTTACGAGTGAATAACGCATACCGTCTGTACCATTGCTGATACCATCACTAACGCCAATGGTATTGAAGATCAAACCTACCAGTTCATTATCCCATACACCATGTTTTACCACTTTAGCTAATTCGTTAAGGTGCATATTGCAGGTGTTGCCATCATATCCCATGCTTACGATGCCGACCTGTGCTTTGGCCAGGTCTTCGTCAGTAAGCCCAATACCATATAACATAGCCTGCGCTGCAGGTTGTGTCGGATCCTGCGTAATCGTCTTTGAATATTTATTTAACTCTGTTCCCATTATTCGTTTGTTCGTTGTGGTGCCTGTTTTGATTTACTATTTCTAAGTTTATCCAATTACCGGGTCGTTTTCTAACTATTTGGATGAGCATAAAAAAACCCGCCTTTTTGGAGGCGGGTTTCGTATTTCGTTTGTATTGTTATACTAGTTGTCCTCCTCCATAAAGCGCAGGTATAATAATGACCACCACAATAATAATTGCAGCAATTTTGAAAACATTATTTACGATGCTCTTTAACATGAAAGAAGAATAGTACTGCGAATATACCCCCGCCATTTAAAAAAACAAAGAACTTTTTTTATGCCCGTGCCATTTCCCGGTAAAAACCTAAATAATCTCAGCTTCCCGTCTTTCAACCGGAAATAGATCATCAAATGATCGTCGACTTCCTCGCTTCAATATTTTCACTCTTTACAGACCCCGGTATCTTTCCCACTATATAATCACTTATCAGCTCACCTATCGTTGAAGTGAAATAGAAATTGATGGGATCGATATCTCGTGTTACAAATCCATTCTGAAGTGTCCAGTTCACCGCTTCACGTACCTGTTCCGCTTCATCTTTGAGTTCAAAATGATCCTGCATCATCGCTGCAGAGAGGATAGAACCCAAAGGATTAGCGATATCCTGACC
>JAEYVW010000156.1 GCA_023429365.1 Bacteroidota bacterium | reverse complement strand
ATCGAAAACATTGAAATCGAAGAACTGGACCTGGCAGATCATCGATCGATTGACGTATTTGCTGAAAAATTCCTGGCCTCGGAAAGACCTTTACACCTGCTCATCAATAATGCGGGCATTATGTGGGTACCGCTTCGAAGGGAAAGTCGTGGTATTGAATCGCAACTTGCCGTAAACTACCTCGCACAATTTCACCTGACCTCAAAACTTTGGACGGCTTTGAAAAAAGCAGGCGGTGCCAGGGTGGTAAATGTTTCCTCGCAGGGACATCAGTTTGCTCCGTTTCACTTCAGCGATCCAAATTTTGGTCACCGCGATTATGATACCCTGCTGGGATACGGTCAGTCGAAAACTGCCGTCAACCTTTTTTCGCTTGAATTGGACATTCGCGCCAAAGAATTCGGAGTAAGAGCTTTTTCCTTGCACCCCGGTTCCATTGGAGGAACGGAATTAGCGAGGGAAGCCCCTTTGGAGTTGTTTGTAAAAATAGGCTTCTGTGATGAAAAAGGGAATATGAAACCCGAGGTTGTTACATCTTTAAAAACGATCCCACAGGGTGCTTCAACCAGCATATGGTGTGCCACAAGTTCCTTGCTTGAAAATGTTGGCGGTGTCTTTTGTGAAGACAGTGATATTGCCAATCTACACCTGGGGCAGAGTGTTTCCGCTGGGGTAAAACCTTATTCGCTGGATGAGAATAATGCAAAACGGCTGTGGAAACTAAGCGAGGAACTGAGTGGTATCTCTTTTAACGTAAATTGATAATTGTAAATTTGAAACCATACAGCATGGAGTTTAATTTAAAATACATAACAGAGGATATTAAGCTTTCCTGTTACGAAGACAGGTTGTTTAAAACCGAAGTCGTATTTGATCACCATATGCTTGTATGGTTCATTTCGGGTGAAACAAAAATTATCCAGGCCGATCAAAACTATTTGTTTAAATCAGGCGACATCTTTCTCATTCCGAGAAACCAATTGGCGACCATTATCAATTATCCAAAGGACGGGCTGCCCCACAAATCTGTCGTCATGCACTTAACAACTGAAAAACTCAGGGACTTCTATTCACCCCTTAATATCAAATTAAAATCTCCGGCGTCTCAAAAGATCAAAATCTTTAACAAGCATCCACTTCTGGAAAGTTGCCTGGCCTCGTTGATCCCGTATTTTGATATGCAGGACAAATTCCCCGAGAACATAGCGTCCTTAAAAATTACGGAAGCTATATCCATACTTCGCAGTATCGACAAAGACATCGACAATGTGTTAACCAACTTTGAAGAACCACATAAAATTGACCTGGCAGGTTTTATGGAAAAGAATTTTATGTTCAATATGCCTTTGGAAAAATTTGGATATCTCACGGGGCGTAGCCTGACAACATTCAAACGTGATTTTCAAAAGCTTTACGATAGCACACCGCAGCGCTGGCTAACAAAAAAGCGCCTGGAACTGGCATATTATCACCTGGCAGAAAAAAACAAGAAACCGGTTGATGTTTACCTGGAAACCGGGTTTGAAAACCTGTCACATTTTTCTTTCGCTTTCAAAAAACAATATGGTTTGACGCCAGCCGAACTTTCGGGTCACAAGTCGAGAACCCTCAGGCAATAAGGGTTTCAAACAAATGTCGCATTCCGCCTCCAAGATTGTCGCATTTACACTACCTTAAAACATTTGAGCTGACGAGATTTGCTGGTCAGCCCTTCGCAGGTGATCCAAACCGTCCCCGCCTGCCGGACAATTACGTTCACCTTAAAAATCTGCACATGAGAAAGATCATTGTTCTATCCTTCATGACATTAGACGGTGTGATGCAAGCACCCGGCGGCCCCGATGATGATTCGGGTGATTTTAATTACGGTGGCTGGAGTGCACCCTATTTTTATGAGGCCGATGCGGCTGCCGGCGCTTTTCTCGAAAAGCACATGAAACCCGCAGACCTGCTTTTAGGCAGAAAAACCTTCGACACCTTTGCAGCATTTTGGCCTTCACACGGTGAACTATGGCCGGGTATCAATGATATTACCAAATACGTGATGTCGAACACGCTTACAAAGAATGATACTGAATGGAACAATTGTATTTTTCTAAATTCAGTCGACCAGGTCAAAGACCTCAAAAACTCCAGCGAAACGAGTACCGATATCCAGGTGCATGGCAGCAGCGACCTGGCCCAGACACTTTTCAGACATGACCTGGTAGATGAACTCTGGCTGAAGACTTTTCCCATAACATTGGGTAAGGGGAAAAAACTTTTCGGCGAGGGTACCATTCCTGCAGCTTTCACCCTGACAGACAGCCTTATCACACCGAACGGCGTGATTTTCGCCAATTACCAACGCGATGGCGAGGTAAAAACCGGTACGGTAGGAGGCTGATACCTTCATAATTACTATGCGGGGATAAATGAATCATATTTATTTTAGTGCCACCTTAAGCAGTGCTGCGCTCGCTGCCGAACTTGCCAAAGGAGAGGCGGACGCCTGGGCATATATCGTGGAACCGACGGGTAGTTTTGAAAACGATCCCAACCTGAAGGTAACCCGACGCGCTCTTATCGAAGCCAGTCACTGCTGGAAACTTTGGGTGAGGTTTCAGACTGGACGCGACTCAAGCCGGAAGAATTGAAAAAATGGCGGGAAAACATTGCCAGGCTAATGAGCGATCCTAATGCAAAAATCATCAACTGAAGGGTTAAACTAAAATTCAGCAATATGAGACAAGTTGTATTATTTATCGCGGCAACATTTCTGTTAACTGCCTGCCACACAACGAGAGGTTTGAATAGTGCCCCAACCGGAGATTACGGGTTGAATGATACGCTCATCACACATTCCTTGTTCAACGACCGGGCTTCCACTATTTCAGAGGAAAACATTCAAAAAATTCTTGACGGCCGCTACCAGCTTCCCCAGCAAATGCGGGTTGCGATTGTTAGACTCGACCCCTCACCACAGTCCAGGCGGTATCAATGGAATTACTGGAGCGATGAACAATTTCTAAAGACCCAGCAGGCCTACTTAGACCTGTTCACTGAAAAGTTTAAAAATTCGGCGAGGGTCACACAGGTTTCATCCATTCCTGAACTCATGATCTCGAGGACACCAAGCTTTACAAATATCCGTGAAGCCGCAGTAAGGATGCAGGCTGATATTGTAGTGGTCTACTCCATCAACAGCGATATTTATTCTAAATACAAACTGTTTTCGAGGTCCGACATCAAAGCTTTTGCGACCACCCAACTGATCATCCTGGATGTAAGGACAGGGCTCATCCCCTTCTCAGCCATTACCACCAGGGACTATCTTTCCCAAAAGAAAAAAGAAGAGCTGGATCAGTCAGAAGCCTCGAGCCGTGTCCAAAACGAAGCTGTCTTGCTGACCATCGATGAGATCGGGAACAGGATCACCAGCTTTCTCGCTTCGAAATAGTTTTAAGGTTGTGTAGCGGGCATCAGCGACTGAATTTATTACATTTATATTTGCCGTGCATGAATTCCATTATTTCACAACCACGCACGGTCAATGTTACCCGCTACGTTGTTCCTTTGCGCGAAGGTGGTTCGCTTCCTGCGATAGTGGAAGCGGATGATGGTTTTCTTTATGTTTTAAAATTCAGAGGTGCGGGCCAGGGGATCAAAGCCCTGATCGCCGAGCTTATCGGTGGTGAAATTGCGCGGGCGCTTGGATTTAAAGTACCAGAGATCGTTTTTGCAAGCGTTGACGAAGCGTTCGGTCGCACAGAACCCGACGAGGAGATCCAGGACCTGCTCAAATTCAGTACGGGGTTGAACTTGGGGCTTCACTATCTGTCGGGCGCTATTTCTTTTGATCCCACCGTTACACGGCTCGACCCGCTGCTGGCATCGAAAGTGGTATGGCTGGATTGCCTGATCACCAATGTCGATCGCACAGCCCGCAACACCAATATGCTCACCTGGAACAAGGAACTCTGGCTGATCGATCATGGCGCCGCTTTGTATTTTCACCATGCCTGGGACAACTGGGAAGAGCAGGCCAGCCGCCCGTTTTCACTCGTAAAAGATCATGTATTATTGCCCTGGGCCAGCGAACTAAAGAAGGCCGACGAACTTTTGCGCCCACTGCTTGATGAACAACGGATCCGTGAAATCGTTTCGCTGGTGCCTGAAGAATGGCTCGAGGCAGATGCACCCAACTTACCAGCACAGGAGAAGCAAAATGTTTATACACAGTTTTTGATCACCCGTCTTAACTCATCCGGTATTTTTTTAAAAGAAGCACAACATGCCAGGAAAACAATTATTTGAATACGCTGTCATACGGGTAGTGCCACGGGTAGAACGGGAGGAGTTTATGAATGTGGGGGTGATCCTCTATGCCCGGGATCAGCAATTCCTGCAAATGCTTTACCGCATTGATGCCAAAAAACTCGCGGCTTTTTCAGAAAATCTGGATATCAGCGAAGTGGAAGAACACCTACTTTCCATCGAAAGGATCTGCAAAGGCGGACCTGGCAGCGGCCCGATCGGGCAGATGGATATGG
>JAEYVW010000145.1 GCA_023429365.1 Bacteroidota bacterium | reverse complement strand
TGCTGCAGTCATGCCCACTGGCAATAAATTCTTTTGCCAGCCTGTGATTGAATGTTGTGATCCCGCCACCACGAAGCGGGTGAGCGGGTCCCAGGATGACAATTTTTTTATGTGAAACGGATGGCACTATCAAAAGTTGAAAGCGGCCGTATTACAGGCCTGTCCGGTCTTCGATTAAATAGGTGTTTCGGCCTGATGCGTTTCGGGAAACAAGTTCACCGATAAACCCTGCCATGAACAATTGTACGCCCACGAGCAGTGATGTCAGGGCCAGGTAAAACCCCGGGCGGTTTGTGATAGGATAAGCCGCGTCGATGATTTTGGAAACGACCAGGAAGACGGCAAACCCGAATCCTATCAGGAAGAAAACCGTTCCCCAGGCGCCAAAGAAATGCATGGGCCGTTTCCCGAATTTTCCCATGAAAAAAATAGTGAGAAGGTCGAGAAATCCATTGATGAAACGCGACCATCCAAATTTGCTGACTCCATATTTGCGGGGCCTGTGTTCAACTACTTTTTCACCGATCTTACGGAAGCCGGCCCATTTGGCCAGTACCGGTACATAACGATGCATCTCGCCATACACTTCAATGCTCTTTACCACTTTTTTATCATAAGACTTCAGGCCGCAGTTAAAATCGTGCAATTTTATTTTGCTCATTTGTCGCGCTGAAGCATTGAATAATTTACTGGGTAGATTTTTAGTGAGCTTGTTGTCATATCGTTTCTTTTTCCAGCCACTCACAAGGTCGTATCCATCTTCAATGATCATTTTCCTCAATCCGGGGATCTCGTCAGGACTGTCCTGAAGATCAGCGTCCATCGTGATGATCACATCGCCGGTTGCAGCCCTGAAACCCTCATTGAGACCTGCAGACTTACCGTAATTGCGTTGAAACTTGATGCCTTTAATGTTTGGATTTTTTTCCCTTAACTGCTCAATGACCTTCCAGGAATTATCTGTACTGCCATCGTCGACAAAGATGATCTCGTAGGAATATTTGTTCTCCAGCATTACCTTTTCTATCCATGCCGACAGCTCGGGTAAAGATTCTTCCTCGTTAAGCAATGGTATGACGATGGATAGATCCATGGTTTATTTACTTCTTTTTGTTAAGACGATAGTGATCGACGCAATTGTATTGACAATGGCGCCAATTATCAAATATCCGAAAATTGTAAAGTAAACCACACCCGTTGTATATTGTTTTTTCGCATCGGCGACCAGCTTATCAATTTCAGCGGGTAGTTTGTTGCCCTCCTTCACCAGGTCGGCACGATATTGTGCGGCCGCTTCTTTCGCGAATTCGGGATGAAGCATGGAGAATATCGAGGTAAATGCGACCATGATCAGAATAGTGATGATAAAACAACGAAATCCCTGTCCAAACAGTTCAGAAAATTTCCCGGTAAACGCTTCTGAGTTGGAATAACTTTTCAATGTCCATACAATACCTGCAGCATATATGAGATAGATGATATAGTGCAGGGAAGAACCCAGCGATACATCGGTATAGTAAAGCAGCAGCGAGCAAATAACCATCAGGACACCTGTGATGATGCCCTTCAAAAGCGGAGTGAGTTTATACATGAGGTAATTTGGAATTAATGTAATAAGGCATTTTTTTTATTGATGATCCCCATTACGCGGCCCGTGAGTTCTTTACCAATAAAAGCACTGTTTTTTGATTTCGATAAAATATTACTTTCATCAACCACCCATTTGGTATTGGGATCAAACAATGTAAGAGAAGCGGTGTTGCCTTCTTTAATCGTTGCCTGCCCGAGACCAAACAGCTTTCTCGGGTTGATAGATAACAGTTCCACCCATTTTGCCGGATCTATTCCCGGCATCGCGGTATTAATGGCGGCAAAGGCTGTCTGCAAGCCGATCATACCATATTTAGCGTATTCGAATTCCAGGACCTTGCTATCAAATTCGTGTGGCAGATGATGTGAGGCGATACAATCGATCATTCCCGACAGAATGGCGGCCTGTAGCGCTGAACGATCATCACGGGTTCGAAGCGGGGGATTCACTTTAAGATTCGTATCATAATCCTTCATGTCCTCGTCGGAAAAGAAAAGATGATATGGTGTGATCGAGCAACTAACATCCACGCCCGTTGCTTTTCCGCTTTCGATATAGTCAAGTGATTTTTTGGAGCTGATACCTGTGAAATGAAGGCGTGATGCGGCATAGCGCGCCAGTTCAATATCCCTGGCCACGATCAGTTCTTCTGCCATGGCCGGCTTGCCGGGCAGACCCAGCTGCGTTGAAACGATCCCTTCATTGATTAGACCGTGCGGATTGATGCTTTTATCATCGGGCACCTGAAGCAGTATGCCGTTGAATGATTTTATATATTGAAGCGCTTTCAGCAACAACCCGGAAGACTGTACGCAATTGATGCCATCGCTAAAGGCGATAGCTCCACTGTTGCGCATATCATACATTTCCGCAAGTTCCTTTCCCTCGGTGTTTTTGGTGATCGCACCAATAGGATGAACATTGACAGGAAGCGACTTACTTTTTTGAACAATGTATTCTACACCTGCCTTGTTGTGGATACAGGGGTTGGTATTGGGGATGACCAAAATGTCGGTATATCCACCAGCCGCGGCTGCGGCGGCACCTGTTTCCAGGGTTTCCTTGAATTCGTAGCCAGGGTCGCCAAAATTTGAAAAAATGTCGAGCCAGCCTGGTGAAAGATGGACACCGGTTATATCAATCTCCTGGTCGGCTTTTTCGCTCACCGACTTGTCGAGCCGGGTGATCGTTCCATTGTCAATAAATACATCGAGAATTTGCCCGTTGAAAGGGGATAGAGGATCAACAATCCTGGCTTTCTTAATGAGTAGCTTCATTAAGTGGCGAAGATAAAGGTTGTTTTTGTTTCGGAAAAATTGAGAGTTTGGGAGGGGTTGGTGGCCGGGAAGGCGGGAAGAGGAAGAGGTTAAGATGAAGTTTAAGTCGTACAGGCGGGAATATTCATGTGATACATTGTTTTTTAGGCAAAAGCGGTTTTATTAGCTTAAGTCGTCGCAATTAACCCTTTAGATTGTCGGATGCTGCCGCCATAAGGTCAGGATTTTAGTGCCAATTTTGAGGTATCGAAGTTGATCAACATCACTATCAAAAACCTGGTGGAGCAGCAACCACATCAAAAACGGGCGGAACCGAAAAGCCAGATGAGTAGGGATTAAAAATAAATCTTATGTCAGGAAATAATGTTTCATTACACAGGGTACTTAAGACATCGCCGGAAAAATTATACCGGGCTTTTACAGATGCTGCGGCTATGGCTTCCTGGTTACCTCCCTATGGGTTTGTGTGCACCGTCCATGAAATGAACGCAAACGTCGGCGGCACATACAGGATGTCGTTTACAAATTTTTCAACCAATAACAGCCATTCTTTTGGCGGCAAGTTTATTGAGCTTAAGCCAAACGAGTTTTTGAAATACACCGATAAGTTTGACGATCCCAACCTCCCTGGGGAGATGGTTACTACAGTCTGGTTAAAGAAGAATATCGCGGGAACCGAGTTAAAAATTACACAAGAAGGAATCCCTGAGGTGATACCTGCCGAAATGTGTTATTTGGGCTGGCAGGAGTCGCTTGAGAAGCTGACAAAGCTGGTGGAGCCGGAGATACCGGACGCATGAGATGGTTAAGTAATAGTATAAAGCCATGGGAAGTTTATTCCTGTGGCTTTTTAGCAATTAGTGGTCTTAGGGCGAATTTACTCTATATTGATACCCAGCCGTAAATATTCATTCTCCCTTATTATCGCGTTTTATAAACGGGA
>JAEYVW010000023.1 GCA_023429365.1 Bacteroidota bacterium | reverse complement strand
ATGATGAACAGGATCGGGCAGGATCGTGGATGGTCGCCCCTGACAAAAAAACAATTTGATCTTTCCAGGTCGGCCAGGGGAGCATTGGTGGTAGGAAGTCCTGCAGAAGTGGTTGATAAGATATTGTATGAACATGAATTGTTTGGCAACACCCGTTTCCTGGCGCAAATGAGTGTAGGATATATCTCACACCAAAAAGTAATGCGGTCGATGGAGCTGTTTGGAACGAAAGTGGTACCGGAAATAAGAAAGGTGTTGAAGGCGCAGGAACTTGTTGATTAACGACAAGTATTTTTAATAATGGAAATAATTCGCCATGACACAAAAGAAAAATACACATGAAAAGAATATCGTCACGGCCAGGAAAAGTGTAAAAGATGCTGAAAAAGTATTGCTGATGATACACGGACGTGGCGGTTCAGCGGAGGATATTCTTTCACTGGCCGGGCACCTGCGATTGAAGGATTTTGCATTACTGGCGCCACAGGCTACCAACCAGACATGGTATCCTTTTTCATTTATGGCACCAACGGTGCAGAACGAGCCATGGCTTTCCTCTGCACTAACTGTTTTGAAAGAATTGCTGGATGATCTGGTCGCGCAGGGAGTGAAAACTGAGAATATTTATTTACTTGGTTTCTCACAGGGCGCCTGTCTCACCCTGGAATTTGTGGCGCGTTATGCGAAGAGATATGGCGGGGTCATTGCATTTACCGGCGGTTTGATCGGAGATAAGATCAACAACGATAATTACCAGGGTGATTTCGGAGGAACTCCAGTTTTTATAGGTAGCAGCAATCCCGACCCGCATGTTCCGGTAGAGAGAGTGAAGGAGAGTACCAAAATTTTGAGATCGATGAATGCTGAAGTGACAGAAATTATCTACGACGGGATGGGACACACGATCAGCCAGGAGGAGATCGACACTGTAAACCGTATCATATTCGGTTGATTAAAAAATTCGGCATAAATAATAGAATGTTTATGAAAGCAAACCTGAAAACCCTGTGCATAGTTTTTCCTGCCCTTGTTTTCATGGCCGGAACTTTTTATTCCTGTAAAGAGAATAAATCGGGTGAGTCGCAAACCCTGACCGTAACGGAACCTTTTCCGCAGGCATCCGCGGTGCCCGAGCCACTGATGGGCTCCAACGCCAATTTTGTGACGGCAGCCCGATCGGTTACACCCGGAGTAGTGCATATCAAAACAATACACCAGGGACAGCCCGCAGCCAGTCGTTATTTTGGAGGTGGCTATGGAAGCAGTACACCTTCCATGGGTTCAGGATCGGGAGTTGTCATCAGTGCCGATGGTTATATTGCTACCAATAATCATGTCATTGAAAATGCAAATTCGATAGAGGTTGTGTTTCCCAGCAGGCAGTCCTATCCTGCAAAACTAATCGGGCGTGATCCCAACACTGACCTGGCTTTGTTGAAAGTGGATGCAAAGGATCTGCCCTTTGTGGCGCTGGGCAATTCAGACAATGTGCAGGTGGGAGAATGGGTGCTCGCAGTGGGTTATCCCTATTCACTCAATACGACTGTAACAGCGGGCATCGTTAGCGCGAAAGGTCGCAGCATTGGTATCATCAATCGTTCGGGAGCCGCACGCAATCAACAGGCCAACCCGGCTATCGAATCGTTTATTCAAACTGATGCAGCCATCAATCCCGGTAATAGTGGCGGTGCTCTGGTCAATCTCAATGGTCAGCTTATCGGCATCAACACAGCTATTGCTTCCTTAACGGGCAGCTATGCGGGTTATGCATTTGCAGTACCGGTGAATCTTGCCAAGAAGATCCTTGATGATCTGAAAGAATTTGGAATGGTAAAACGAGGTTTGCTGGGTGTCACTTTTCCTTCACCTTCAGTAGAGGACCAGTACCTGAAGCAACAGGGTATCGATCCCGGGTCGGTAAAGGGGGTATTTATCACCGGCATCCAGGACGGAAGCGCTGCAGATGAAGCGGGTTTGAAAGAAGGCGATATCATCAGTCGTATAAATGGTGTTGAATTATTTTCTTCAGCTGAATTTTCAGAACGTATTGCCAGGCTTCGTCCGGGTGATAAAGTGGAACTCGAATACAGGCGGAATGGCAACATTCGCCGTACTGCAGCAACCTTAAAAGAAGAAACATTACAAAAATCAATCGCGGGTAGCGCAGAGTCGCTTGAAAAGATCTACAATAAACTAGGTGCAAAATTTTCACCCCTTACGCCAGAACTTAAACAGCGCTACAATCTCGAAGCAGGGGTTGTAGTTACCGAAGTCCTTATCGGCGGTTTTTTTGACCGCCTGGGTGTGCCACCCGGCACGATCATATCCTATATCAATGGCAGATCGGTATCCAGCCCGAAAGATATCGACCAGGCATTGATGGATGCCATGAACTCACGCGTGCAAATGCTGGGCATCGCACCAGACGGTTCCCGGATCGCCTTTAACTTTTCGTTGGGTGCTTAAGGTTCGATGATATCAAATTAAAACTGCAACCTGATACCTGCCAGGATGGTGAGGTTGCCAAATGCTACTCATATGAAAAAATAACATCAGTTGTCAGGACTATCGCCATTTAAAAATTAGTGATGATTTTGTTGATTGCATATCCCTGCAATAGAAAGAATATTCTTCCCGCTTTACCGCCTTCCCGGCACTCAAAAACCCCTGCGAAAGCAAGTCGCGATTAACATCGCTTCAACAAATCATGCTTGCCAAAAATTGATTTAAAAAGCAACGAGTCATGGGCTTTAAACACATCTCCATTTGTATAGTAGGAGAGTATGAAATGCAAGGAGAAAATGTTAAACAAAAAAAGCATTTCACTGTTCATAAGTCATGTAAGTCAGTTCAATTTAACACTAACTTCGTGCTGAATTTTCAATAATAGTTTTTTATAAATCACACAAATAATACACTTTTAAAAGTATCGAGACCATGGAAGAAAAATATTCAAAATTGACACGGCAGACCGGAGCTCCGGTACCTGACAATCAAAATGTACAAACCGCCGGTCCGCGCGGCCCAATGCTGATGCAGGATGTTTGGTTTCTTGAAAAAATGGCCAACTTCGACAGGGAAGTAATTCCTGAAAGAAGGATGCATGCGAAAGGTTCTGGTGCTTTTGGCGTATTTACGGTTACGCACGACATCACTCAATACACCAAAGCAAGTATCTTCAGCGCCATCGGTAAGAAGACCGATATGTTTGTCAGGTTTTCTACCGTTGCCGGCGAGAGAGGCGCAGCAGATGCGGAGAGAGATATTCGTGGGTTTGCCATGAAATATTATACCGATGAAGGTATCTGGGACCTGGTGGGTAATAATACACCAGTGTTTTTCTTTCGTGACCCGTTGAAGTTTCCTGATCTCAACCATGCCGTAAAGCGTGATCCCAAAACAAACCTGAGAGATGCCAACAACAACTGGGATTTCTGGACACTGCTACCTGAAGCGCTCCACCAGGTGACGATCGTGATGAGCGACCGCGGTATTCCCAGGGGTTATCGCCATATGCATGGTTTTGGAAGCCACACCTACAGTTTTATCAACAAGGACAATGTACGTCACTGGGTAAAATTCCATTTCGTCACGCAACAGGGCATCGAAAACCTGACCGACGAAGAAGCAGCGGCACTCATCGGTAAAGACAGGGAATCATCCCAGAGAGATCTGTTCGATGCGATCGAACGTAAAGATTTTCCAAAATGGAAAATGTTTATCCAAATCATGACGGAAGAGCAGGCTAAAACCTACCGTTTCCATCCCTTTGATCTTACCAAGGTATGGTCGAAAAAAGATTTTCCGCTGATACCTGTGGGTGAGTTTGAATTGAACCGTAACCCGGATAACTATTTCCAGGATGTAGAGCAGGCTGCTTTTAACCCGACTAATATTGTACCGGGTATTGGCTTTTCTCCCGACAAAATGTTGCAGGGCAGATTATTTTCTTACGGTGATGCTCAACGTTACAGGCTGGGTGTAAACCATTTCCAGATCCCTGTAAACAAACCAACCTGTCCCTATCACGCGTTTCACCGCGATGGTGCGATGCGTGTGGATGGTAACTACGGCGACGCGAAGCATTATAACCCGAACAGCTATGGGGTATGGCAGGAGCAGCCTTCGGCCAAAGAACCACCACTGGAATTGCAGGGCACTGCGTACGCGCATAATTTCAGGGATGATGATGAAGACTATTTCACACAACCCGGTGACCTGTTCCGTATCATCAAGTCTCGCGGGAAAGCGGAACTCTTGTTTAAAAATACCGCAGCACAGGTTGGCGGCGCTGATAAGTTCATCCAGGTACGTCATATCCGGAATTGCTTTAAAGCTGACCCGGAATATGGAGAGGGTGTTGCAAAAGCATTAGGCCTGACCATGGATGAGGTCAACAGTTTTGATATGACACCATACGACAGGTGGGCACCACGTCCTACCAACGGTTAGCAGATATTTGAAGAAAGAGATAAACCTCCCGCATCGCCGGGAGGTTTTTTTGTGGTGAGGTAGAAAATGTTTTTATACCCCATCACAATACAGTGTTGTATAAAAAAAGCTTACTATATTCAACCAGGGCTTGATGGGTGATGATGGGAAATACGATACAGTAAACAAGATCATATGGACTACGAAGTATTTAGCCTGATTGATATCCTGGGCACCGCTGCATTCAGCATATCCGGTGTATTTGCCGCCATGGATAAGAAGCTTGATATTTTCGGCATCTTCATCATTGCTTTTATGACGGCCATTGGAGGAGGTACTATCCGGGATATCATGATCGGTGATACACCCGTGACCTGGATGCGCACGAGTAATTACAGCGTCGTCATTTTCCTCAGTGCCGCTGTCGCCATCATGTTTTACAAACTAATCCATAATTATGAGAAGATATTGCAGCTGTTTGATTCGATAGGCCTCGGTTTTTTCACGATACTGGGTATCCAGAAAGGAATTGCCTTTGACTTTTCAATAGGCCTGTGCATCGCACTGGGTACCATTACAGCCTGCTTTGGTGGAATGATACGGGATATCGCGCTCAACCAGATCCCCCATATTTTTCACAAGGAGATCTATGCTACCGCCTGTATTTTGGGCGGGATACTCTACTTTCTTTTAAAAAAAACTTCACTGGCCGATCCTGTGATCGACACCATCTGCATCGCCGTGGTAGTACTCATTCGTTTGATCGCGGTGAGATATAATTTACGCCTGCCCGGAGTGTATCGATCATAGCACTTCGCTATGGTTTTTCAATAATTAATATTATTATTGCCCGCATAATTTAATTTGTCCCGATATGAAAATTAATCTGCTGCTGGTTGCTCTATTGATCAGCTTGTCCTGTATTTCACAAAAGCCACGCATCACCTGGGGCGACGAATTCAAACTCCACCGGGGAAGTACCGATCTTGAAGTGATCCATGCGGATAACAGCGGAGTTTATCTCCAGGAAGGACATCTTGCGCTCAAGAGTTATTTTGTGATAGGCGCTACTTTGAGGACTTCTGCAACTTTGATAAAACTCGATAAGAACCTCGGGGAAATTTACCGCAACGATTTTAATAAAGAATTAAAAGGAAAAGAATTTGTACAGTTTTTCAATGTCCAGGAAAAGCTTTACGTATTTGCATCCGAATATTCAAAAAGGGAAAAAACGCTTAGCATATTTGGCGCTGAAATAAACAGGAACTCCGGTCAGCTTTCGGGTGACTGGTCCTTTATCACCAGCTTTCAGAAGGATGAGAAAAGAGATGAAATTAATTTCAGGTTCTCGCATAATGCCGACAGTACCAGGATGATTGTTGTCAGCACTATTGAAGGTCGCGATAATAATGAATATAAGATCCAGGAATTTGACCAGTCGCTCAAGGCAACCACCAAACCGGTGA
>JAEYVW010000022.1 GCA_023429365.1 Bacteroidota bacterium | reverse complement strand
AGGAGTGGGCGGAGGCTGGTAAGAATATTATGTCAATCGCTGGCAGGTTTAGTTTTAAGGAGGAGTTGGAATTGATTTCGCAGCTTGACTTAATGATCAGCATGGATTCCGCAAACATGCATCTTGCTTCTTTATATGGCGTACCAGTGGTTTCGATTTGGGGTGGCACTCACCCATTTCTTGGATTTTATGGATGGGGCCAGCCTTATGATTATGCGATACAGAAAGATTTGCCATGCCGGCCTTCATCCGTCTTTGGAAATAAACAATGTCCACAGCACGGGGCTGAAGGATGTATGCAGGGAATTACTCCTGGGATAATCGTGGAAAAGGTCAAGCAGGTTCTGCGGTCCTGATATCTTCCAGGAAAACCTTGAGTTTGTTTTTCATCAGTTCAAAGGAGAGTTTATTGTAGTACTCCGCATATTGTTTTTTGATCTTGTAGGGATCATAATTTTCCGGGTAGAGTTCCGGGTAGTAATCCTGGATATGCACCGCTACATGTTTGTTTTCGTCGACCAGCATATCCCAAAGCGTCTTTGGGATCCATGGGCAAAAGACGGAAAATGTTGGTATGCCTAAAGCCTTGGCCATATTCACTGCGCCGCCCTCATTACCGATTAAGGCTTTACAATGTTTCAATATCGACACAAATCCTCTAAGACCCGGGGCATATAAGTCAAAGACTATTCTACGCTGTGTTTCTGGTTTGCACAAATCAAAAATGATGCGCGCCTCTTCTTTTTGCGAGGGCAGGTAATTAAATAACAAAGCAAGATCGGTTTTGGAGGCGATATAATCAATCATTTCGGCCATAACGGGTGGCGGAAGGCTTTTTGATTCACTACTACCGAGCACACTAATCATTACCACATGCTGACCGGTAGACAGGTACTGCTGTAAAGTATTTAAGCCTTCTTCTGTTTCCTTTTCTGTCAGGTATATTTTAGGAAAATGGATGGGAGCGATTTGTCCCGTAACCATAGCCGCCAGTTCGAGGCGAAATAGCAGGGCTTCATTACTGGTTCCTTTAACGGTGGCTACCGTATGTGTATAAAAAAACCTGGTGTACCATTTTTTCTTACCTATGATTTTTGCCGCTTTGCTAAAAGTGGAAATGATAATACTTTCCCATTTGCCATAGGCATCGATCACAACATCATATTTATTCTTTGCTAATGTTCTACCAAAGTCAGAGAGAGCAAAAACGGTCTTGTATTTTGTTTTGTCAAAGGCGATGACCTTGTCGATGTAAGGATTATGCAACAGGATGTCGGTTGTATTGCTATGTACCAGGTAATGTACTTCAGCGGTCGGGTACGTTAATTTTATCGCCTGGCAAATCACAGTGCTTAACAATACGTCACCTGTCATTTTCTGTTGAATAACAAGAATCTTCATATAACTTAATAAAGTAAATACATCCCGAATGGCTGCGGATCCAGGCATTGAATGTTGTAGCCATTTTTTTAACCAAGCCCATTTTCAAATGCAGGCGCTATCATTGGAGAACTAAAGTTAGTGTTATCGGGCGTACAACGTATAAGGTATCGTGAAATTTTACCCATATAAACGAAAGGTTGAAACCGCGGGGCAGTTTCAACCTTTAAACATGAGAAAGTGAATTTTTAGAATAGCGTAGTTATTTTTTGCCACCAGGGCTTTTCTTTTTTGGGGTAAAACAGAGGGTAGGCGGTATAAGCCTGAATTTCCTGGAGAATTTCAAGTTCCAGCAGCGACCTTTCCTCGGGAGTCAATTGCTTTTCGGACGAGGTGCATGACAGCCAGGTTTGTATTTGCCTTGTTTCGGCGGGGTGAGATTCGCCATTGATATAACGCTGCAATTTTCGATGTAGAATTTCCGATTTCATTGATACTAATTTTTGGGATAAGATAGAAGGTTGATGAGTGATAATTTATTGGTAAATGACTGCAAAAGCCATTTTACGGTCGATAGTGTGGTTTGAGCAGCCAGGCCGTTTTGCCCAGTTTGCTGGCGGATCAATTCCGAGGGTGTGTTGATCACGGTATATTTGCCAGAAATAGGTTTTCTTGCTGCAAGCAAAGATTCAACACTGAATTCCTGTTCAAATCTTTTTTCAATGATCTCATGAGTGCCCGGTTCTTCCAGTTTTTCGCTGAGTGATTTTACAACTTCTTTTCTAACTTCAGCATACAGGTGTTGCGAAAGTGAAAACGATACAGGTAATGAGTGACGTTGTTCCCACAGATCGATAAAAATGGTTCGAACAATTTTTTTCGCATCGTCGGGTGATTGAAGTTTGCGGACACTGTAGCGGTAGAGGCTATGCCAATAGTGCCGATAAAGTTCTTCGAAAGCTTCTGTGTCATTAAGACCAAGACGGTCTATTAGTGACTGATCGGGTGTTGAGATCCTGCTCATAGGGGGTACATTTAAAAGTTAAACAATTCAGGGTATTGGAATTGTTTTCGCAGGAGATAGTGAGATTTTAAAACCAGTTTCTCGGAGGAAATCGAATTTTGGAAATAATGTTTCTCGCAGGATAGTACCCGGGACTACCGGGCTAGTAGGAATGAATTGAACGCTAAACTAAACATCTTGTTTTAACATTGCAAGCCTTTGAAATGTTTAGTTGTACACATGGGGAATCTACGATTTGCACGATAATTAATTGTATCTAAACGGTATAACACGGTTAACCCTGGTGTGGATATTTTAATGAAATGATAAAATCGTAATTATCCGAAAGGCATTTATTACATAATCTCACTTAATTCAAGCCAGCGTAGTTCTTTTTCATCGAGTAGCCTGGTGATCTCTCCAATTCGTACAGAAAGTTTTTGTAGTTCATCAAAGCTGGTTTGGCTATCACTCAACTTTAATGTGACAGATTCTTTTTCGCAGGTGAGATCCGCTATTTCTTTTTCCAGTTGTTCAAATTCTCTTTTTTCTTTAAAGGAGGGCTTTCTTTTTTCGGGCTGGTTTGCTTTTTCCGGGGTAGTCTGTTCCTGCCTGGTTTCGTTGCGGGTTTCGGTGGAGGCCGATTCTTTTTCCCTAAGCCAATCGCGGTATTGGGAATAGTTGCCGGGAAAATCCTGTATCACACCCTCACCGTCAAACACAAAGATGTGATCGACGAGTCGATCCATGAAGTAGCGGTCGTGACTCACGATTACCAGGCAACCGGGAAATTCACCCAGGAAATTTTCCAGTACACCCAGTGTGGGGAGGTCAAGATCATTGGTGGGTTCGTCGAGTACCAGGAAATTTGGATTGCGGAATAAAACGGATAGCAGGTGTAAGCGTCTTTTTTCACCTCCACTTAGTTTACTAATAAAGGTGTATTGTTTATCGGGATCGAAAAGAAAAAGCTGCAGGAATTGTGCGGCGCTAAGGGTGCCACCACTCGCCAGGGGAAAATGTTCTGCTATATTTTTTACGTATTCAATTACACGCTGGTCCTGTTTTACAACCAGTCCCTGTTGGGAAAAATTGCCAAACACAACAGTATCTCCAATATTGATCTTGCCACTATCAGCATTTTCAAGACCCTGGATGATATTAATAAAAGTCGATTTACCTGCCCCATTCTTGCCAACTATTCCGATGCGGTCGCCTTTTTTAAAAGTGTAGTCAAAACCTTTGAGGATTATTTTGTCGCCAAAACTTTTATAGACTTTTTTTAATTCGATAACCTTGCCACCCAGCCGGTTCATCTTCATTTGGAGCTCGAGCTGCTGGTCTTCTATGCGCTTCTTTGCTTTCTTCTCCACCTCATATAAATTATCCTGGCGACTTTTACTTTTCGTGGTACGTGCACGGGGTTGTTTACGCATCCATTCCAGTTCTTTTCGATAGGTGTTTTTTGCCTTTTCAATACTGGCAGATTCACTTTCGATCCTGGCCGTTTTTTTCTCGAGGTAATTTTGATAGTCACCCTTGTAGACATAAAGGCTGCTGTTATCCATTTCCCAGATCTCATCACACAC
>JAEYVW010000496.1 GCA_023429365.1 Bacteroidota bacterium | reverse complement strand
GCAACCTCAATCTTTTTTACCAGGTCGCTGGTATTATCAACGACGATCTTCGCATCAAGTTTCTGAATAAAGAAGATGAATTTGATTCCATCAATTGGGATTTTAAATACAAAGGTCATCCCCTGACTCTGCGTTATGATATTTATAACGGTATCTCCGTTCACCCCACCAAAACACAGGCTGCGCTGCCCAAAGACAACCAGGCAGTCGTTGAACTGGCGAATATCCTTGAAGGAAAGTTGTTTAACCCGTTAAAGAACATAGCCTGACCATTATCCTCACTTGTCTTTGTCCCTGAACCAATCAGCGTATTTCACGTAGTTGTTGGCGATACGATTAATCTCGCCGTGAATGAGTTCCTGTGAAATGCTTTTTACTTTCTTCGCAGGTACACCTGCATAAATGCTGCCGGGTTCGCATATAGTATTTTCCAGCACCACGGCGCCGGCGGCAATAATCGTATCACTGTGCACCACCGCGTTGTCCATAATAATCGCACCCATGCCCACCAATACATTTTCATGAAGTGTGCAGCCATGAACGATAGCATTATGACCAATTGATACATTATTTCCGATCGTAGTCCCACATTTCTGATAGGTACAGTGGATCACAGCGCCATCCTGTACATTCACCCGGTTTCCCATCTTTATAAAATTGACATCACCGCGGATCACGGTATTGAACCAGGCACTGCAATCATCACCCATTACTACATCGCCAACAATGGTCGCATTGGGAGCAAGAAAACAATTCTTGCCTGTCACGGGTAATTTGTCCTCCACGGGTAATATCAGCGGCATAACTCGAGTTTTTATATGAGTAAATGATCCATCAAATATCTGAATTCCATCCCGCATTAAGACTATGCCGGTGCAGATAGAATTGGGATGATTAAATTTTTTGCGTTATTTGCCACAGCATGAATCAGCGCGAGCTTTTCTTACGTCATGTTGGCCAAACCTCCACGGCTCCTCTTGCACTCGAGATTTCCCGTGCCGCAGGTAGCTTGTTATATGGCGCGGATGGCAGAGAATATATCGACCTGATCGGTGGCATCAGCGTTGCCAATACCGGCCACCGTCACCCGGCTGTGATTGAAGCCATCCACAAGCAGCTTGATGCTTACCTGCATATTATGGTATATGGTGAGTTTGTAGAAACGCCGCAGGTGCAATATGCAAAGCTGCTAACTGATCATTTGCCTGGAAATCTGAACAGCGTTTATTTCACCAATTCAGGCGCTGAGGCGGTGGAAGGAGCTATGAAGTTGACGAAGCGGGTAACAAACCGGACACAGATCATCTCGTTCAATAATTCCTATCATGGTTCCACCCAGGGCGCATTAAGTATGATCGGCAGTGAATATTGGCGCAATGCTTATCGCCCTTTATTGCCCGGGATCCATCACCTCGTGTACAATTCATTTGATTCGCTTAAGGAAATCAAGGAGCATACCGCCTGCGTATTTGCAGAAACCGTCCAGGGTGAAGCCGGTGTGAAGGTGCCTTCCAGGGAATGGATGCAGGCCCTGAGGAAAAAGTGTACTGACACCGGCACCTTACTAGTGCTGGACGAAATACAGGCAGGCTTTGGCAGGACAGGCAAACTTTGGGGTTTTGAACATTTTGATATTGTACCCGATATACTGCTATTGGGGAAAGCATTGGGTGGCGGCATGCCACTCGGCGCATTTATTTCTTCCAAAAACCTGATGGACACACTAGCCGAAAATCCCGTTCTGGGTCATATCACCACGTTCGGTGGTCACCCGGTTTGCTGTGCGGCGGGTATGGCAGCATTTAAGGTGTTGCTGGAAGAGAAGATCATCGACAAGGTATTGCATAAAGAGCAACGATTTCTTTCACAATTGAAGTGTGACAAAATCAAAGATATTAGCTCCTTTGGATTATGGATGGCCTTGAAGTTCGACTCATTTGAAACTGCAAAATCAGTGATAGACGATTGTATTGCTCAGGGCGTTCTGACCGACTGGTTTTTGTTTGCATCCGACAGTCTCCGCATTTCACCACCGCTGGTTATATCAGATGAGCTGATCGACCAGGCCTGCTCAATTATCCTGAAAGCCATCAACAGGAAATAAAATATTTCTGTTGCAAGTAATATTAGGTTAAATTAGGATACATTTTTTAACTTAAAACCATCATTATGAGAAAATGTATTTTGCTTGTTTCGGCAATCTGTTTCACGATTGCCTCTTTTGCGTCCTTAACTCCGAAGAATCCCCCTCTGAAAGCAAGCGAAGTTTTCATTTCCATTGGTACCACTGGTGAGCGCATCTCATTACTTGATCTTTCGCAACTGAAGATCAGGGAATACCAGGAACTTACGGGTAAGAAAATGAAATTGGTGGATAAGATAGCGTTTAAAGCAGCGCAAAGACAATTGAAAAATTCCATCAACTACGATGGTACTTTCAATTCGAAGAAAATTGAAAAATTCATTAAGAAAAGATCACTTGCTGGCGAAGGTTTCCAGGCTGGTGGTTTCTTCCTTGGGTTTTTGCTGGGGCTGATCGGAGTGTTGATCGCCTATCTGATCAATGACGATCAAAAAAGAAATCGTGTTAAATGGGCCTGGCTGGGTCTTGCAGCCTGGATCGTAATCCTGATTATCGCGTTGGTTGTTTAAGTTTTGAAATAAGTAAATAAAAGAGGGGAGTCCAACCGGGCTCCCCTTTTTTTGTTATAAAAATCTCTACCTGTTATTCAGGTTTTCAAATCAATTGATACAAAGCCGCTGCTAGCAAACCACCGATGATAGGTCCCACTATCGGTACCCAGGCATATGCCCAGTCGCTGTCACGCTTATCTTTTATCGGCAATACAAAATGCGCGATACGGGGACCGAGGTCGCGGGCGGGATTGATGGCATAACCGGTAGGTCCGCCTAGTGATAGTCCAATTCCCAATACCAATAGCCCTACGGGCAGGGCATCCAGGGCACCCAGGGTAGCAGCGGACTTCGAGATACACAAAGCACCGAACAAAAGCACAAATGTGCCGGTGATCTCAGTAAGTAAATTATAAATCGGGTTGCGAATAGCAGGTCCGGTGCTGAATACTGCCAGTTTCAGGTCTTTGTCTGCTGTTGCATCAAAATGTTGTTTATATGAAAGCCAGGCTATCACCGCACCGGTGAATGCGCCACTAAGCTGGGCGGCAATAAAGGTGAGCAGGAGGGAAGAATCAAAATCACCAAAAGCCGCAAGCCCGATGGTAACGGCAGGATTTAAATGGCCACTGCCACCAAGATGATTGGACGTGTATACACCGATAAAAACGGCCATTGCCCAACCAAAGGTGATAACGATCCATCCGCTATTCTGACCCTTTGTTTTGTTCAATACGACATTAGCTACAACACCAACACCCATGATAATGAGTAATGCTGTGCCGACAAATTCGCCTAGAAATGGAGACATGGTAGATTGTTTTGATGTAAAATATGGTTGAATGAGGTTGAATATTGTTGAATATGGTTGAAGCGTCAACTCTACTCAGACCAGGCCTGCGCGGCTTTCACGGCTTTCTTCCAGTTTTTCTGCAACTCCGATCTTTTTTCATCGGGCATGGAAGGTTTGAAGTCCTTGTCTTTTTGCCAGTACTGCTGCAATTCTTCAAGGCTTGACCAAAACCCTACCGCGAGTCCAGCAAGGTATGCTGCGCCAAGGGCAGTTGTTTCAGTGATCTTTGGACGTACTACCTGTGTCTCGAGTATGTCCCCCTGGAATTGCATCAATTCATTATTAACGGTAGCTCCGCCATCTACCCTGAGTTCTTTTATTGGCAACCCTGCATCAGCTTCCATGGCTTTCAACAGGTCCATTGACTGGAAAGCGATACTTTCAACGGCGGCCCTTGCGATATGAGCATCGGTACTTCCGCGGGTAAGTCCCACAAGCGTACCCCTTGCATGCTGGTTCCAGTATGGGGCGCCGAGTCCTGTAAAAGCAGGCACAAAATAAACACCACCATTATCTTCTACCTTTTGTGCCAGGGATTCTACGTCGGAAGAATTTTGAATGATCTTTAAACCGTCACGTAACCATTGCACGACCGCACCGCCAATAAACACACTCCCTTCAAGGGCGTATTGCACTTCGCCGTTTACTTTCCAGGCTATAGTAGTAAGCAAATTATTTTTTGATTCTACGGGTTTAGTACCGGTATTCATCAGCATGAAGCAACCTGTTCCGTAAGTATTTTTCACCATGCCAGGTTGTGTGCACATCTGGCCAAACAGCGCGGACTGCTGGTCACCCGCGATACCACTCACGGGTACCGGTGTTGCGGTAAGAATATTTTCGGTGTGCCCATAAATTTCGCTGCTGGATCTTACTTCGGGGAGCATATTTGAGGGAATACCAAACAACGATAACAATTCTTCATCCCATTTCAGTTCATGAATATTGTAGAGCAGGGTTCGGGAAGCATTAGAAACATCGGTAGCGTGTACTTTTCCATTCGTGAGTTTCCAGATAAGCCAGCTGTCGATGGTACCGAAGCAAAGTTCACCACGCTGGGCTTTATCTCTTGCGCCTTCCACGTTGTCGAGTATCCATTTCAGCTTTGTGCCGGAAAAATAGGCATCGGTGACCAGGCCGGTTTTGCGGCGGATCATTTCAGCCGATCCATCTTTTTTTAGCTGATCGCAATAATCGGCGGTTCTGCGATCCTGCCATACGATCGCGTTACAGATGGGCAGGTGCGTATCGCGGTCCCATACTACCGTTGTTTCCCTCTGGTTGGTAATACCAATCGCCGCGATATCAGTGATAGTCAGCCCGGCTTTTAATATCGCTTCTGTAGCCACACCCAACTGTGTGCTCCAGATCTCGTTGGCATCGTGTTCTACCCAGCCGGGTTTGGGAAATATTTGTGTGAATTCTTTTTGCGCGGTGGCAATAATGCTTCCTGTTTTATCGAAAATAATTGCTCTCGAACTGGTAGTACCCTGGTCAAGAGATAAAATATACCTGGCCATACAAATCGTTTAGCAGTTTAATGTTTAAATATATTTTTAAATTCTGTTCGTTGTTGAAAAACCGTTGCACACTATTCTATCTCCGCAAAATAATTGGGGTAATCTGTGATAATGCCATCTACACCCATCTCTTTAAGCCTTTTCATGTTTTCGCGTGAATTCACGGTCCAGGGAATCAGCTTAATGTTTCTTTGATGACATTTACTGATCAGTTCAGGTGTTACCACCGAATGATGCGGACTGTACATTTCGGGAGTATAGCCCAGGTCGGTGAGTTGTTGCTCAAAACTCCGTTTATCCTTATCAGAGATCAACACGGCTGTCGTGATTTCGGGATATTTGCGTTGTAATATCTGAAGCGGCCTGAAATCGAAAGATTGCAGGTAACAGCGGCCCTCGATCTTCTTTTCCCTGACCACCTGCATCACCAGGTCTACCGTTTCCTCTACGGGCGGTTGAGATTTGCCGTCATAGATCGGGTTGGTTTTTAATTCGATATTATAGATGATCGGAATCCCGAGCTTTTTAGCATATGCATCGGTTGAATCAATCAGTTCACCCAACAGCGGTTTATAAGCCGGTATGTTTTGCTGATTTGGAAATTCTTTATGCGGTTTCAGACCAACATCATATTTTTTTATGCTGTCGTAGTCCATGGTATACAGCAAGTGCTTTACAGCCTCTTTGCTGTCGAGCGATTTTCCATCGGGTGTAGTAGTGATATCTGGATGGAAATAGACATCGTGGGATATAACCACTTTTTTATCTTTTGAGATCACGACATCCACTTCTACGGTATTCACACGATGATCGAGTGCTTTATACATGGAAGGGATAACGTTTTCCGGCATCAGGCCCCTTGTGCCGCGATGGCCTTCCTTATTAAAAGCCGGCAACACCAAAGGTTTCGTGCCGGATGTAGTTTTTTGCGGGGGCTTGCAGCCTCCCAGCATCAACAATAGAACGCTGGCAGGCAGGATCAGTTTTTTCATCTTGTTAATTTAAATAGGGTTTTAATAAACTGGCCCATTTCTGGTACCCGTCACCGTCGAGGTGAAGACCGTCGTAGGTGTATTTTTTATCAAGTTTGTTTTCAGCATCGAGGAAGTGCGGGTGAATATCAATCACGGTAATGCCTTCGGTCTTAGCTAATTTCCTGATCTCCTCATTTACGTTGAGAATATTTTGAAACTTATTAGTAAAATTATCCCGGTTCGGAAATGTATTGTTCACGGGGAGCAGGGTATTGAAATAGATCTTTGTTTGCGGTGATTCTTTTTTGATGCGACTGATGATCTTTTTGTAGTTAGCGACTATGACTGTGTCAGGGACATTTCGTGAGATATCATTGATGCCGATCAGGATAAACACTTTAGCGGGTTTACCTTCTGTTACTTCATCAAGTCTTTGGAGTACACCAAAAGTGATATCACCCGAGATACCACGATTCCTGGCGGTACTTAACCCGAGCAGCTCATTCCATTCAGTATAATCTGTAATACTGTTTCCCAGGAAAATAATGTCATTAGTAGAGTTGGGAAAGGCCCGAAACAACTCGGTTTTCACGATATACGTGCTGGGACGGTAGGCGCTGTCCCATTGAGTCTTTTGCGCCGTCACCACTAAAGAACCTGCAAGTGTGAATACCAGTAAAAGAGATCTCTTCATAATCATATTTTATGTATAGCGGTAAAAATTTTTCCAAAGCGGTCGGTTGCTGATACTTTAACCTCCTTTGCCGATAGGGGCAGCAACGCTTTGAACATGTGTTCGGTCTTGCGGGGCTCCGCAAAACCTCTCGGATTAGGCAGATCGGGTCCAAGCAGGGTTGCATATGCGTAAGGATCAAAGCCACTAAATTGTTCCAGGGTTCCTTTGGATTCACCATCCACCCAGTATTCCGTTTTCCATTCGGGATCATGATTCCAGATATTTACCAGCACCTGTTTTTCTCCATCCACTTCTTCTGTAAAAATTTTAAGCTGGTGTTCCGCAGCCTGGCCGGTCGCCTTGTAATGCCAGCTAAGGTTTGTTCCATTCACACTGTAAACGCCATAGCCGCAGGGAGTACCATCGCCGCAAATGGGACCTGTCCACCAGGCGCCACAAACCGTACCATGGTTATGCTCGAAAATATTTTCATTTATCACATTACGATGATAATGCGTATGCCCCGACATGATATGTACATTTCTTCCTTCCAGTAAAGAATACAGGTCCTGGTTGTTTTTTACACCGTTATGAACTGGAATATGTACACATAGAACGATAAGTCGATCTTTTGGTACAAACGACAGGTCCTTTTGCAACCAGTTCAACTGGTTTTGTGAAAAATAACCATCATACTCCCTGTTTTTGCCAAGATAACGAACATCATCCATCACGACGTAATGAACTTTCCCACGGTTGAAAGAATAATGTGTGGGGCCAAAGTTTTTTTGAAAAGTCTGATCGGAAGTTTCATCGCCACCTTTATTGTAGTCCATATCATGGTTGCCGAGGCATTGGAAAAATGGAATGCCCATTTTCTTCACTGCCTGGCTGTAGTCGGCAAAAAGCTGGAGTTCATCCCACACTATATCGCCAACAGTAATCCCATGCAATAGCGCGCCCGTGCCTGCCGCCGCGGCCCATTGCTGAACATCGGGTACGGATTGAGACATGAGTAAGTCAATATCTTTTTGATTTTTTACCTGTGGATCGGCCCAGATGATAAACTGGTGCTCGTTGTCATCACGATCAAGAGCCACCAGTTCAAAATCCACTTTTTTACGATCGCCGATATTTTCTATTCTGTGATAATGCCGGGCAATGCCATTTTCATGGTTAAAAGCATAACCAGATGGCGTTGAGATAAAAATATTGGAAGCGGCTATATGGGTCTCCAGCTCATATCTCCCTTTGCTGTCAGTTAGGATCACACTATACCCATCGCTTACTGCTACGTCTTTTAATCCTTTACCCGCTGCGCGTACGGTGCCTTTTATCTTTTTGCCTGACTCAAACAGCTCGCCATCGGCACGCGCATGGCAGGCCGTGAGCAGACCGCCGGTAAGCCAGCTGATGTTTTGTATGAATATTCTTCTTTTCATTTTTTAAGACATTGGTTTATTCTGTAGAGTCGAAAGTAAGAAAGGGAAATGGAAGAAAACCTTATAGGATCTTCATCTCACTTCCCTTTTTAACAATAAAACTTATTTCTCCCACCAGACTTTGGTATTGATATCATCGCCACCCATGGATTGTACAGCCTTCTGGTAATTTTCACTATTTGTGATCTGTGCGATGTCGGGATAGCGGAAACGAACGGGCATGATCTTATCGTTTAGCATACCGTCGTTTACAGGCAGAGCCGGCAACCGCGTGCGGCGGTATTCAAACCATTGCTGGTAGTCTACAAAGAATAGCGCAATATACTTTTGCAGCAGGATGCGTTCCAGTGTACCATCATAGGCTGCAAGCGTATTGGTGAAATAATCTGCGGGCAGTGTGGCTCCCCATCTTTCAATCGATGCTTTTACACCGGCTTCATAATGTGTCTTCGCATCGGATAGGATGATCCCTTTTTGAGCCAGTTCTGCTTTGATAAATTCAACTTCGGGATAGTCCATGATAGTAATGGTCATTGTTGGCGCTATACCCAGGTCGCGGATAAGATTTGAAGGGTTGTATGCAAATTGCGATTCGTCACCGGAATAACCACTGGGAATTCCTTTGTACCCAATGTCGGCACCGCCAAGATCAGTAGCGCGTGTCAGCCATTTTTCGCGCCTTGGGTCATTGAAATCATTGAGCGTGGACACGAAAAAATCCGCAGCGCAACGGAAAGTAATGAAATCCTGGTAGCGGCTCCAGGGAGAAAGATTGGGCGTTTCTCCCGTGATTTTATAGATAGCAGACTGGGTATTGCTGGTGAAAACTGGATAGTCTGTGGGATTTTCGACAATCTGTTTCATCTTCTGATCAGCGTTCATTTCTGGCCTGTTGCTCACTCTCATGAGCAGGCGCAGGTGGAGTGAATTGCAAAGCCTGCGCCAGTTGCTGAGGTTATTGTTATACAACATTTCTGTACCATAAGCAAGCGTATGTCCATCCTTGAAGAGATTGTTGGCTTGTTCGAGGTATTGAAGCAACGTGGTATAAACCACTTGCTGGTTGTCAAAGGCAGGCTTAAGCTGGCCTTGTTCGCCCTGTAAGGCCTCTGTCATGGGGATATCGCCAAAGCAATCACTAAGCATGGAGAAAACCCATGCCTTCAATGTAAGTGCGATTGCCTGGTAGCTGTGGTTTTCCACACTGATCGAGGCTTTTTCCATTTCATTGAGGTTGTTCAGCCAGCGGTAGTAAGTATTCCAGGTAGAGTTGCCGGCTGTTTCACTAACGTAATAACGGTGTGTTCCAAGTGAAGCGCTCGGCCAGGGCAGGCGGACCTGCATGATGTCCATCGTGAATCCTTCACTTCTTTCCGCATTGAACGTTACCAGTTCATAAATGATCGGGTTGAGCAGGGTGTTCGGACTGATTTCCTGGATATTGTCCGGATCCGTGTTCAACGTTTCGAAATCTTTGGTACAGGAACCGGCCAGCAGAGCCAGCATTGTTCCTGCCAGTAATGATTTTATAAATTGTAGTTTCATGAGTGTCAATTTTAAAAATTACTTAGAATTTAAAGTTTAGGTTGATACCAATGGTGCGCGTGGACGGCAATTGGCCGATCTCCGCGCCAGGCAGAATGGTATCCCCATTCAGCGATGCGGTTTCGGGATCAAAGACCGGGAAATCGGTGATCATCGCCAGGTCGCGGCCATAAAGGCCAACTGATGCCTGCTGAATCTTTAATTTTCCAAGGAATTTTTTCGGAATAGAATATTCAAGTCTTACTTCACGCAGTTTCAGGAACGAAGCGTCGAAGCTGTTTGACTCCACATTCGCCCTGCGATAGAAGTCTCCATAATAGTCGCCCACCGTCACCTTCTTCGTATTAGGTTTGTAACCGGTGGCATCCGCTACCACACCTTC
>JAEYVW010000494.1 GCA_023429365.1 Bacteroidota bacterium | reverse complement strand
GTGGTAAAATTGTCCTCAATCCTTAAATCGGCAAAATTAAGTTTTGCCCATTTTCAGCAGTGTACCGGGCAAAAATAAGTCTTCGGCGAAAGAATAGCGAAAAGCCCGGTCAGATGGCCGGGCTTTTCGCTGACTGGAAGTTAATGCAGGAGTTTATTTTTGAATAATCAGTTGTTGCCTTTCTACCAGCCTACCGTGGGTAACTAATTGATAAAGGCTGTTACCTGCAGATGCAGGCATTCATTTTAAAATCAAAGCGGCCATCGGTAATCTCAAGCGTACGGCCGCTACCACTATCTTCATAAAGGATGAATGAGAAAATACCGGATATGATCTCTTTATCCAAATCAATCTTTGTAATCTCAAATACACCTGGTGGGCCTCCCGCTGATTGTTTACTCCAATTGTCCGAATTGTCACTTGAGTTTTCGCCTGTATAATAAATGGTAACGGAATCATATTTATTACCTGTGGTAGTTACTGGGTGCAATGATGAAATAGTTAAAAAGGATGCTTTGCCGCTATTTTGTCTAGTGGCTCCCACTGAAAATCGATCTATGACATTATAGGGCGGTCCGTATCTCGCATGAATTTCACCACATGGATTTCCAAAATATCTACATTTATAAAAAGGAGTCCATACTTCACCGTTTACTTTAAAACCAATAGTGTTTTTTCCTTCCTGCGTGATGGGCGGCAGGTTTTTGGAAGGCTTATCTTTTTTGCATGTTGTAAAACAAAAACAGCCTAGAATTGAAAGGAAAAAAAATATTTTTTTCATGATAAGCGGTTTAATGAATGTCTGGAATATGATGTTCGAAAAGCTCCCAGACACGGGGGTAACCTTGAATAACAAGTTCGCTCATTTACTTTATTAAAACAATAAAGGATTGCACAATATTTTGGAGAAATCAGCAAGAATGTGCCTTATAACACATGTATTAAGACGGATTAATCTTTTAGCATTTTAATTTACCTGAGTTGTGTAACGCGGTATTAACTATGTACAATATAAAATTATTTTCATAGCTATGAATGATAATTTGATGCGATTAATAATTCATGTCGAAGCGTCGTTCAGTAATTTTATCCGCTCTTAAAAACCATAGAACAGAGGGGCAACAGTCAATAGGAAATTCATTTTCATAGCAATTAGTTTTGATGGGTCTAGAATTTCATATCAAAGCGGCCCTCAGTAATATAAATAGTATCGCATCCATATTTATAAAGAGTGCCACTAAAACTACCTGCGATGATTCTGTTTACTCGGTCAAGCTTAGAAACTGAAATACTTCCTTTTGAGAGTATGTCCGCATCAGTTGAAAAATAACTGCAAGAAGAGTTTTCAAATCTCATTCTGCCAAGGCTAGCACTGTTTATGATTGCTGTTTGGGACACTGGCAGAAAGTTCAGGCTGTCTGAAATGCCAAAACCAAAATATTGACGGTTATTAGAAGACAGGATTCTATATGCAGCAATCCCAAAGACTCCTCTATTATATTCAAAATCAACATCAATACTTAGGTTTGCAGTTCCATTAAATCCTTTAGGTGACCACGGTTCTCCGTTGAGTAAAAAGCCAAGTGTGTTTTTCCCTTCCTGTGTGGCATTTGGCAAGCCGTAAGGGTTGTCAGGTGGCGGGCTGTTTTTATTTTTTTTGCATTCGGCAAAACAAAAGCAGCTTAATATGGAAATGGCAAAAAGAATTTTTCTTATAGTGCAGCAATTTAGAAGTGGTTAAAAATACAATTATTGTGTTTCGTGAATATTGATCAGGCTCATACAACAAGTTTGCTCAAATATTTCAATTAAACAATGAGTTGTTAGGGCGCATCCAAATTTTCGCCTATTCAGTTTATTCTATTAATCATCAGGAACCGTGGGTTGACCTTATAACCTTAGTAAAAGGCCAATTTTAAAAGTACCCAACCTTATTCCCTTATCCCGCTGAAATAAGGGAATAAGGTCATTTCCTTTTAAGCTTTTTATGTTACTCAGGTGATAAGGTTTTCTTTCCCAATTATTAGAAATTTTTTCAGCCGTTAAAGCGAATATTTGAGTTGCACACCTATTAATCAGACAATTGACCTGCATCGTTATCTTTGCGTCTCAAAACAATTAGATGCGTAACACTCCTGCCTGGTGGATATTGATCGGCCTGATGATCATCCTGGATATTTATGTCTTCCAGGCGGTTAAAATAATCGCCTACCCGGCTGGTAGCCGCATAAGGACGATCATCTACGCCGTTTACTGGACCGTATCCATCGCCGCCCTGGTTGTACTGTTGGTGCTGCCTTACCTGCATTTTGCCCACCAGGCCAAGATTTTAAGAACCACGCTCTTCGCCATCGTCATGGGCCTGTTCTTTGCCAAATTCATCGCGGCTCTTTTCCTGTTTATCGATGATATCAGGAGAGTGGTACAGTGGGGCATAGGAAAATTCGGATCCTCAAACCCTGCCACCAATGGCGCAGGTGATAAAAAAATAACCCGTTCGGTGTTTTTAAGCTGGGTGGGTATGATCGCGGGCGGCGGTTTATTTGCCACCCTTGTGAATGGGTTTGGTAACAAATACCATTACCAGGTAAAAAAGATCGCGCTTTCATTTAGCAACCTGCCCGCTGCATTTAAAGGACTGAAGATCGTTCACATCTCCGATATACACTCGGGTAGCCTCATTGATAAGAGAGCGGTGGAGAAAGGCATTCAGAAAATTTTGAATGAGAAACCTGACCTTATTCTTTTTACCGGCGACCTGGTCAATAATACCGCGCATGAGATGGAAGGTTTGGTCGATGTATTCAGCAAGCTGAATGCACCCATGGGCGTATACTCCACCCTGGGCAATCATGATTACGGCGACTACGTGACCTGGAAAAGCGAGGATGAAAAAAGAGCCAACCTCGACAGGCTAAAACAAATTCAGGCCGATATGGGATGGAAACTGCTGATGAACGAACACGTGGTTTTTGAGAAAAACGGGGAGAAGATCGCCCTGCTGGGTGTGGAGAACTGGAGCGCCAAAGCACGTTTTCCAAAATATGGCAATATGGAAAAAGCCTACAATGGCGCCGGCGGGTATCCTTTTAAAATATTGATGAGCCATGATCCTTCTCATTGGGATGGCGAGATCAGGCCAAAGTATGCCGATATCGACCTGATGCTTTCGGGACATACCCATGGCATGCAATTTGGCGTGGAACTGCCGGGATTTAAATGGAGCCCGGTACAGTATGTGTACCAGCAATGGGCAGGACTGTATGAAAAAGAGTCCCAGAAACTTTATGTGAACCGGGGCTATGGATTTATTGGATACCCCGGCCGGGTGGGGATATTGCCTGAGATAACAGTGCTGGAGTTGAGCTGATTGCTATTTTTATTTTTTGCCGGGAAGGAGGGAAGACGGGGAGGCAAGTCTCTATTTTAAGTATCGAAGTTTCCTTAGTTCGAAGAATAGGGAACGCGGATTTTTATGATTATTATGATTAGTTATGATATTGTCATATCAGGTTCTGATCATAATAAATCATGACCATCATATCAATCCGCGTTCTCCGGTCTGGCAACCAGGTTTAATATGGTTGAATGTTGTTGAAGATTGTATAACGTCGCGAAACAATATTAAACTACATTCAACTACATTCAACAACCTTATACTACCTTAAACTATTTCAAATTAAACCCAAACCCCAGGCTCCTGTCTCAGCTTTAACATTTTGAAGTTTCTCTACATGACCAGAAACAGCCTTTTCACCATAGTCTTTGTTTTTATCGCATTTGCCGGGCAGTCGCAAGAGGACCCTGTGGATACCGTGCCGGTGCAACAGGACTGGCTGATTGATACCAGCATCAATTATGAAGAGCTGATGAACGAACTGGAACTTTTTCTTGACTCCCTGTTAGCACCACGGAGTTATTTCATGGCCAGTGTATCAGCCGGAAGGGGGTATTTCAATTTCGTGAACAATGGCAATACCGAATTAAAGACGAGAAAGGCAAATGTTTATTCCCCGACATTGGGATATTACCATAAGTCAGGTCCGGGTATCACCGTTTCGGGTAATATAACCGATGACGGCGACCAGCTGAATCTTTATCAATATTCGGTAAGCCCTTCATTTGATTTTATTCAAAACATGGATTGGATCGGCGGCCTTTCTTATACCCGCTATT
>JAEYVW010000486.1 GCA_023429365.1 Bacteroidota bacterium | reverse complement strand
TATTCTACCTGCACCATTACCTTTTTCCCAGCTAAAGTTCACACTATTGTTGCCCACAGTTGTCGTGACATCAAAGCTGGCGGTGGCAGGAGCGGAAACTGTTGCACCGTTCGCTGTCAACGTAGATGCTGTAAGATACCGTATGAGGTTACCTGTACCGTTGTATTCAAATACTTTCAGGTAGTAACTTGAAGAATGTTCCAGGTTGCTGATCTCAACCGATCCTGCAGATCCATTGTACACCACGTATTCGCCACCACCCAGGTCGATGCCGTTGCCAAACTCACTATTGGCAGCGTAGTTTGTAGCAGATGCAGGAACAAAGCCTGGCACTTCATCTTTTTTCATCACCACGATTCTTTTTTCACCATTTCCATTGGTCCATTTAAAAGTAAACTTGTTACCATCAATACTGGAGAACGACGGGTTGCTGGAAGGCGTGGTAGGCGTGGATGCTTCAGGAACGTCTGGTGTCGTGAAATTATACACTGCAGAAATATCCCTTAAGTATGCGGGAGTGGAAGATCCATTAAATTCAAAAGCAGAGATATGATAAGTCGTCAGCGGTTTCAAACCAGTGACGGTGAAATTGCCGGTACCACCCGAAACAAGTACCACGTAATTGCCATCACCCAGGTTGTTACCCAAACCAAACCCACTGTTATAAGTATATTTTGTATAATCCTGTGGCGCTTTATTTACGGCTTCATTTTCCCTCATCAGCACCAGCCGACTTGCACCGTTTCCTTTTGTAAAGCTGATCGTCACCTGAGTGGCCTGTATATTCGTTGCACCAATAATGTTTGTTTGAAACGTAGGCGTTGTCGCTGTCGATGCAGAGCCCTTCAGCGAGCAGGAAGTAAGATAATCGGGATTGTTGTTAGCGCCGACATTATATTCGTAAACCGCGAAATGATAAGTCGATCCGATCTCAAGGTTTTCAAGGTCAACATTTGTACCTGTACCATTGTACACGACAAACTGCCCGTCTTCCAAAACATCACCCTGTCCAAATTTTGTATTCGCAGTATAATTAACACCGTCAACAGGCGCCGCGGTGACGGCTGCGTCTTTCCTGGCTACGACAATCCTGCGGGCACCATTACCATTGGTCCAGATAAAACGAAGTGAACTGCCTTCAATAAAAGTAGACCAGGGTGCTGTGCTACAATTCGTCGGTTCAACCGGGATCGTAAACGATATCGTTGCTGCCGAGCGGGAATACATTGGCGCATTGGAACCATTGAACTCATAGATGGCGACATGATAGGTAAACCCGGGTTTCAGGTTGTTGATGGTAAACGGATTTCCATTGATGGCTTTATGCGTTACATAATTACCGGCTGTGATCTGTGCACCACTTCCGAAATTTGCGTTGCCTGAATAGGTAGTGTAGTCTTCTGGCACGGCATCAACCGGGCTTTCTTCTTTTACGATCACCATGCGCATGCTTCCATTGCCATGCGTTAGCCCGATGGAAGCCGTGGTGCCTGTAAGATTTGTGATCTTCAGGTTACTGCCGATAAGTGTCGGGATCAGCGCAGAACTGCCGCTGCCGATCGCCGAGCTGCTGGTAAGATAGTAGGTATTTCCTGCTGCATCCACATCATAATCGAAAATGCGGAAATAATAAGTGGTATTGCCTTCGAGGTTGGTCACATCCACCGTATTGCCGGTCAAACCGCCTACTACAAATTCTCCTTCGGCGATCTCAGTGCCGGCTGTACCAAAAACACGATTCGTATTATACACCTGCCCGTTTACAGGTACAGATGTGACCGGGCCATTTTTGCTCATGATAAACAGGCGGTGTGAACCATTGCCGCGTGTGCAACTTATACGAAAGCTGTTTCCTTCAACATAACTCAGTCCAATATTTGATGAAGCGGTACTGGGACCTGCATTGGTGATAAGTGAATAGCTGCCACCAGGTTGAAGGTATATCGGTGAGTTGTTGCCGTTGTATTCAAATACAGCGAAGTGATAAGTTGTATTGGGTTCAAGTTGTTTAACAGTAACGGAACTTCCTGCACCGCGATATACGACATAGTTGTCAGTATTCATTTTTGCACCTGCACCAAAATTTTCATCATACGAATAAAAAGACAGATCAGTCGGTGTCGCATTGACGGGGCCAAATTTTCTGGCAATTACAAGCCGGCCGCTGCCGTTTCCCTTGGTAAGATTTAATGTAACGCTATTGCCGGTTTTGGTAGATGAACTGAAAGCAGCCTGAACGGTAGGAGCCACGGCAGTCATCTGGCTACCGGTAAGCGGCAGTGTAAGATATTCCGCGGTTGCGCCACTGCCATTGTTCTCAAAAACAGCGATATGATAAACGGTACCCGGCTTAAGGTTCTGTACGGTGAAACTATTCCAGCTTGATTTGCTGGCGACAACATATTCTCCTTCGGGACCGAATTCGGTACCAGCTGTCCCGAAATTGCTGTTGCTGGTGTAATCACGGCCATTTTGTGGCAGGCCGGTCACAGGGCTACCTTCTTTTACGACCACAATGCGCTGCGAGCCATTACCCGATGTAAATCGTAAACTGAGACGGGTGCCATCGATGTCGGAGAAACTCAGGCCACTACCCGGAACAGTAGGGGACGCGGCAGCAAATAAGAGACTGGTAAGGCACACGAGTGCCAGGCATGTAAAAAATCTTTTCATACAGGTTTAAGGTTGGTTAATGATTTTGATTGCCTGTTTGCGGAGCAAACATGTATCAACTGGATGCAGGTACGGCACTAAAGTGAAGTCCGGCGGTGAACCCGGTTGATTGATGACACGAAACTAATAAGGAAGTATTTTTATGAAATTACAGGATGATCAAACAGCATGAAAGCGGGAATTAACTGTGTATTACCTCGGACGAATTGAATTAAAAACTAGTTTAAAATGAAAATTTATACTGGCAGGAATCTGCATTACTTATTATTGATAACAACAATCTCAAAAGATTTCAATTTTGAATTGCTGAATAGGTAAAACAAAAAAGGCCGTCCTGGTAGAACGACCTTTTTAATTTATGTTTCGGGGATTTGTTTATGGGTTCTCACCCGAAGTATTATAGCTTCCCAACAAAAGCGAAAAGTCAAAAAGATTCACAATTCCATCACCGTTGAAATCACATCGGGCATCAAACCCGGTATTTCCCGTCGATTTGTTGTACGTATCCAGCATCAATGAGAAATCAAATAGATTGACGGAGTTATTATTATTTGAATCACCTTCTTTTAATGTGCCGAAGTTCATGGACTTGGTCTGACCACCACTAAAGCTTTCAAGGCCGCTTACTTTTCGCAAGGTATGGATATTCTTTACAGCAACCTTGTACATTCCTGTTGGTATATTGGTTATAGTAAAGCTTCCATTATTTGTTGTCGTCACATTGCGGGTAAATGCAGGTGTACTCAAATTACTTGCTGAATAAAAATCTACGACCAGTGGTATCTGCCATTGTGTATTGGGCGCAGCCGGGCGGCCTTCCAGTGTGATCGAGCCATTTAAAGTTGCCTGTGCACCACCCAGGTTAGGATGGATCTCAACCGCATCAGTTGTTGACAGACCTGCTTCATCCGTTACCGTAAGTTCTACCAGCCAGTAATAAATATCTGAGCCTATAAACCCGATCCTTTGAATAGTTGTACTGCTATTGACTTCATTCTTGATCGCCTCACGGTGCTCGTGCGAATTATGTTTTAATGTAGTCTGCCACTCATATTTTAACTGCCCGGGTCCATGTTCCGCATCAGTTACCTCCGCAATACAATCCAGGTTAATATTATCAGGGCCGGGATCATATGTCGTGATATCCGGGCTGGTAATGTTTACAATAGGAGGCGTGTTATTGACCGAAATAATAATGCTGTCCAGATGTGTAGCTCCGCCATTATCGGTAACGGTGAGTGTGACCACATATTTTTTTGGAACGCCTGGTGCGCTGGTAAACTGGATATTGCCGGGATTCGCCACGTTGCTTGTTGCTGGTGTGGCGCCATCAAAATCCCATGAATAAGAAACGATACTGCCTCCCTGTGTAGGATCGAAGGAACCACTGCCGTTGAAATTAACCGTCAACGGTGACGGACCATAGATCTTATCGGCTGTCGGTTTTGCGACAGGGGGCTGGTTACCGCCATAAACGATTTGCTTTACACCGTTAGATAAAGCGAGTTCTACAGTAACGATGCTGCCATCAATGGGATTGGTCGCAATACATACCAGTTCATTGAAATCAGATGCGAAATTCTCAACCTGTACCACATGATCGGTATAATCAAACTTGAGTCTTTTTACCCAGGCGCTCACAAACACGGGTGGAGCGGGGTTGCCGGCATAATCGCCGGTGAAGAATGAATTTTTATATTCAGCAGGATAGGTAGTACCATCGTACCATACACCACCGACGGCGCAACTTCCGGGGAAGGGTACACCCGGTACGCCAGATTCGACAGAGCCAATCATGGCTACATCGGGGTTGTTGCCATTGAAGATCGGCACCCTGGCCCATTTGTGTGCGTGCGACCATTCGAGTGAAGGACGTTTATGATAAAAACGATTACCGCTTCCAATCAATTCCGAAGGATTGCAGGGGTTATAAACCGATTTATCCTGATCGGGATTAGCATTACGGATCAGTTGCTTGAATAAAAAATATTGCTGGTTGCAACTGCCACCATTATAAAGCGGGTTGGGCTCGTCTTTGTTTTCTACATTCAGGTCTACATACCGCGGGCCTACGCCATCAGGTGCAAGCGTGTATTCATTTCCTTCGTAGATCGGCCATCCCATGTTTTGCCCACCTTGTGTAACTACGCTGAGTTCTTCCCAACTGGAGAAACCTACATCACCATAAAATATTTCCCCCACATCACCCGCGGCAGGATCATGTGAACCGGAACCAGGTTTGATAGAGAAGCGGAATGCGTTGCGTACACCCAGGGCCCAAACCCTTGATTTAGGCGCGCGCGGCGCACCAGGATCATAAAACGGGTTGCTGGGGATGCCGTCACCGGTCTGCGGGCTGATGCGCAGAATTTTACCGCTCATGCTATTTACCAGTTGTGAACGAAAAGCGCCCACATTCTCTTCGGGGCGGATGATGCCGTCGGCAAGTGCATCCTGCCAATAGGTACCTGGGTAACTGCCCGCATCGTTGCCTTCGTAGCTGGCTGCATCACCAATAGAAGCCAGGAGTGTACCATCGGCGGCAAATACCAGTGACCCTACACCATGCGAGTCGTGCAGGATCGGCATACCGGTAGACTTGGTTTCTCCCAGTAATACAAAACGTGTATTATAATCGGTTATAAGGTCACTGCCACTTGTGATCGTTTTGTAGCGGGTGATCCGTCCTATAGTAGCCATATTGCCATCAGGCGCATTGGGATTGTATTGGCCGGTACCAAAATGCAGTAAGTGGTTACGGTTTACAACATACATCACATAGATCAGTCCATTACTTTCGAAATTTGGATCCAGGGCAAAACCCAGCATGCCATGCGCATTCCAATCACCGACTTCGGGGCTGATATCCAATACAGGCTGTGTTTGTTTGATATAATTACCGCTGCCATCGCGGTTGCACACAAAAACCTTTCCGCCCCTTTCCCACACAAATAATTGCTGGCCCGTGCTATTGAAAGCCGCGCCCACCGGCTGGTCCCAGCCCGAGCTGATAGGGATCGCAGCAAAATTCGGATCAGCAAAAGTCTGGGCATACAGGATGCCGCTCAACAGGCACAGACAGGGTAAGAGAAATAATGATTTCATTACGATAGTATTTAATGGTCCTACGGCATTTCATTCTTATGAAATGTTATGCTGACTCAGAATTTGCCTTTACCTAAACCTTAACCTTTACCTTAACCTGGTATTTGGCCTGTAGCGATACAACGGTGCTTGTATGAACCGGCCGGAGATTTTATAGAATAGTAGAAGGGGTATTCAACGGTACTGGATAAAGAGGAAGTATCCAAAGATATAAAAAGTCGCAGTTTCAAAAACCCGGAAGTTCACTGCCCGGGAATTAATTCCAGAACGGTGAACTCCAACTTCTGACAGGTTATTTATTGAATGGTCATCTTCTTCACAGCCGAAAAGTTTTCAGACTCGAGCTTGTAATAATAAAGCCCGCTGGTAAGGGTTGTCGAATTTACTGTTACCGCATGGGTGCCTTTATCCCTGGAACCATTCACAAGGGTCCTCACCAGCCTGCCCTGTATATCATAAAGCGACAATTTCACATTGGTTTTGCCGGGGAGTGTAAATCTAATCACAGTCTCACTGCGGAATGGGTTGGGGTAGTTTTGTTCGAGGCTGAATTTTTCAGCGCTGCCGATCACCGCCGATACAACCGGTGAATATTCAAACCTGCCATCGATATCTACCTGTCTTAAACGATAATAGTAACGGTTGGGCTGGAGATTATTATCGGTATAATCGTAATACTGAGTGCTCTGGCTGGAGCCGGAGCCCTGTACAAAACCGATGGCAACCCAGTCGCCGGTTTCTGTCTTACGTTGTACCTCAAAACCCTTGTTATTGATCTCAGACGCGGTGGACCATTTCAGTACCACCGAATTGTCTTTAGGAGTAGCAGAAAGACCCAGCAAGCTCACTGGCAGTGTTTCACAATCAACCGAAGTGATTGAGAGCGTTTGCAAGGCACCCGTATTCACACAGCCGTTGGCATCGGTAATCCCGGTCAGGTCAAAGCTGTATTGATTGGGTGAAAAAAGAACGTCGACCCAATAATTGCCCTGAACCGAAATATTCGGAAACGCTGGTGTTGGTCCCTGGTTAAAAACCCCGCCACTGGCGAGAGCTGTCAGCGGTCCGTTGGTAATAGCATTAACCGTACCATTTGGTGTACTGGCATAAGCAGGATAGCTACCTGTATGGTAAGAGGCCACATAAGTAGTGCCCGGTGTAATCAGGATGGGCTGGGGAAATATAAGTTCATTCCAGGCTTCGGTAGTTACCCCGGTGAATACACCGCTTGTGAGCAGGGTGCCTCCATCAGTCCACAACTGGCCGGTATAGTTTCCAGGTGCTGCTGAACCTTCTTCAGCACCGTAAAAACGAACTCCTCTTATAAACCCGGGTACCGAACTGGTAAACCTTACTCCTAAAGTGTATACGGCATCAGTATAGGTAACAGGTGATGGAGTTGCAAAAATATTCAGCGTCGGTGGAACAAATGATGTGATCGGGGAGCCAACTGTGATGTCGTTATAGGTCGCGCTGCCGTTTGGGCCATCGATGGTTACATCAAATGGACTTTCACCTGTAGCTGATGCGAGGATCAGGTTAAAGGTCTGGCTATTACAGGTAGTGGTGCCACCGGGAGCGCTGATGGTAGCTGTTGGTGTAGTACAACCTACAGCAGTAATGATAACGTTGGAATTGATGATGGTGTTGAGGATATCTACACCACCAGGCCCCGCTGCCAGGGTTGATGCCGAATTAAATGTCAAAGGTGTAGAACCAGAGGTTGCACCTGGCAGAACAGTGAAATCGACGGAATACAGGTTAAAATCTGCAGTAGGGAATGGACCCGTTGTACCTGCAGCAAAATCAACTGTACCCGCGGCATTATTGAATGAAGGCGAAATAACAATAAAGGGTATAACACCTGTTGACAGGTTCGTGATCGCAGTAACTTGGAGCTTTGTCACGTCGAACGTAAAATGCGTTTCGATTGCATTCAGCGGGTCAGCAGTGAGAAAATCTGCCCGCACGATCACCTGGAAATTACTTCCCGGAGTCGCATTTATAGTCGGCTGGTTGAATTCAATATTTACATGTTGCGCATCTGCTTTTGCGAGGGTCATGACAAACGCCACGGCAGCAAGCCAGAGTTTCTTTGACAGTGATGATCCAGGTATAGACCATTTAAACATCGAAGTCGGTATCATGTGTTAGAAGGTTTAATTATTTATCAAATGAACTTATGGCGTTTCACCGGCCTGGTTGTATGTGCCCAATAAAAGTGAAAAATCGAAAAGGTTGATGGTTCCATTATTGTTGAAGTCGGCACGTGCATCAAATCCCGGATTACCGGTGGATTTATTGTATGTACCCAGCAATATTGAAAAGTCAAACAGGTTTACTGTATTATTATTGTTTGCGTCACCTTCCAATAATGTCCCAAAGTCAAACGAGTTATTGCCTGCAACAATATTCTGTGCAGATTTTACTCTCTTTAAGGTATGTGGATTTTTAACCGTGATCGTGAAAGTTCCCAGGGGTACATCATCTATCGTAAAGTTACCGTTTTGATCGGTATTAACGTTGAATGAATGTGCTGGTGTCGTATTATTACCCGGCTCAAAGAATTCAACGGTCAGCGGCACCTGCCAGCTGGCGTTGGGCGCAGCAGATCTTCCCTGCAGGGTCACCGATCCACTCATTGAAGCCGGTGCGGCCAGTGTATTAGTGAAAACAATATCTACAAAATAATTAGCAGGGTTATAAACCGAGCTGGGGAATGCCGGCCCGTTATTATAAGCGTACACGCCATTACCGCCATCGGGATTGGACAGCGCCTGTACCGGCCAGATGCTGGGCGATCCTTCTGGATACCCTGCTGAGGCGAAGAACTGCGGGTCGATCGAGAAATTACCCGAGGGACTATAATACGATGCGGTATAGACCGTTCCGGCTATCACGGGTACCGGGGTTGAGAACAGGGCTTCCTGCCAGCCGCCTGCTGTTTCGTTGGTAAAGGTCACTTCGGCCAGTTTCTGTCCGTCACTTGACCAGAGGTTGCCTATATGGGTACCGTCATTGTTGGGCCCTTTGTAAAAGCGAACGCCGGTAATATAGCCGTTTACATTTGGCTTAAACCGGACACCGAGATTGATCGCGGGATCCCAGAAATGGAGCAGGGGTTTCGACGTAGGCTCGAAGATCGTAAAGGGGAACCCTGGATTACCGATTGTGATAGATATACCGGATCCGGGAATTTCCATATTACCCGTATCATCAAATGCCCTGCATTTTACATTTAAAGTTCCGAGTTCGGAAGGGATCCAGGTATAAGTCCAGGATACACTTCCATCCAGTTTATCCAGTTCGGCTACATTCCAGGTCACTCCACCGTCGATCGAAACTTCCACACCGGCCACTACCTGCGCATCGGTGGCTGTACCACTGATCGTTACCGGGGCACGTGCCGCAAAAACCGACCCGCTGGAGGGGGATGAAATGATAGAAGTAGGTGCAATATTATCGGTGGAGGGGCTGGCTGCCACCAGGTTCGATTGCAGTGAATAAGGCTGCACACCCATATCGGCAAAAAGATTAACGGTGGCCTGCTGCATGTTCTTATTGGTCTCAGGCGCTCCGCCCCAGTGATTACCGTCAAGACCCCATGACCACTGGATGGTGCCGGCACCAAAAACCAGGGCGCCGCTGGGATGGCGATAAAGTGAAAGCTTATGCGTAAGCGGGCCATAGGTGGTGCTCGACAGTGTCATACGGCCTTTGGGATAGTAATCTTTGAACTGTTCCTGCTCAAAATCCCACTCAAAGCCGAGGGTGGCCGAGCCGAGCGTGGTAGTCTGCCCGTCTTCCATATCCGGAATGGTGGTATGGCGCCAGAAACGTAATTTTTTATAGTATGCCGGGACCTTGATCGAACCGTCTTGCGGCGCTTCTGTCCAGCTGATCTGCCCGGTCAGGCTGTTTTCGGGTTTGCCTCCATCATAGTTTTCACCTGTTCTCCAAAGCCCGGTCCATTCTGATGAAGTTTCATCACATTTAAAACCGCAGGTGCGTTCGCCCAGGGCGCCGTTGGCCAGGGTACCTTCTTTATAGCATACCAGCACACGGTCTTCACCATCGACAGTCTCTTCCCACCTTGTTTTCCAGTACACTTCATTGCCACTGAAAAAGGCCAGGTGAACACCTGCATCACGGGCAGCTTCTACATTATCGCGCATGCTCTTCGACCAGTATTCGTCGTGGCCGATAGAGATAAATACTTTATGGTTTAAAAGCTTATAGCCATTGCGTGCCACGTCATTACAGCTGGTATAGGTCACGTCGTAACCATTGCGTTCCAGCCAGCGGATCATGGGGTATTCCGCGTTCATATACCAGTCGGCGCCACGGCCATCTGTATTGAACAATACGTTATAGGGGAAAATGGGACGGTTATAAGAAACCTTGGTCGCGTGACCTTCTTCGTATTCGGTATTGCCGTCGTATAAAGAAGCGCCGCCATAGGCGTTGTAAGCCTGCCAGTTGGCATCGGGCAGCTGCAGGTATAGATCTGAATTACGGGAGTCGTTGCGTACAATAAATACTATATGGTTGCTACCGCCACCCACTCTTTCGATACGGGCGATATACATACCCGATACTGCGTTGGAGGGGATACCCCAGGAGTAAGATTCGCTCCAGTTATCGCAGTCGATCATACCCGTTTCCTCATTATACATGGCTTCTGGTTGGGCCGTACCGGATAAAAAGCCAGCATTGTGCATCAGCCTGGCGCCCTTGCCGCTATAGTAGCCGATACGATAAATCCTTAATGAATAGTTTGCGCCGCCCTGTACATTGATCTTAAAGCGTACCGTTTCACCGCTGTTTAAGCTCATTTTTGTACTAAAGCCTGAAATGCGATTGTCGCGAAAATTAGGAACTCCCCATTCCGAAATATGATTTCCGGGCAATGAGTTTTCGATGACGATGGGGTTGCCGGTGAGAATAACCTGCGCTGTGGATAAGTAACAAGTAAAAAATGCCAGGCAAAGGGTAAACAACTGCTTCATATTAGGTACGCGTCTTTATTTATCCGATTACTATGTACAATCTAATTTGTCTTAGGATTAAAAGTTGCTGGAGTTTCAGGGAATAATTGGTGGGGGGTGATCTTTGCGCGGGATATTGTTTCAGAGTGGTTCAATTACAATGCCCGGGGTGGGCATGAATTTTGGCGCTATCTGTGATTTTCAATAGGGGATAAAGATACTTCAAAAGCTGAGATTTCCAAATCGGCCCTTCCAAAATTATGTGGATAACCTTTTTAATTGTGGGTAAACCATTATTTTTTACGGTTCAGGTACTTACCCAGCGAAATCCCATAGGCCCGGTGCCAGATCCGGGGTCCGAAATCGGCATTATTCATACTTCCCATCCCGTGGTTATACTGTGCAAAAATAATCAGCCCCGTCCCCGTTTCATAACCCAGTTGCATAATAAGGCTGGCAGCGAAACGGCCATACCTGGTAAAGCTGAAAACCATATCCTGTTCTACCGTTGTCTGGTTGCTACGATTGAACTTTTCTGTGCCAAAAAGCTGGATATCCAGGGAGGGTCCCAGTTTCACAAAAAAATGATTCGGGCGACTGCTTAAATCATATTGCAGGAGTGGTGCAAGTTCAAAAGTATGGAGCCTTGTGTCGTTATCAATCGCCAGGGTATCGGGGGGATAAGAAGGCAGGCTCAGATCAACTTTAAAACCCTTCATGCTATAAAACACCGCAGGCGCAAAGTAGAGATTGTTTTCAAATGGCACTTTAACCAGGGCGCCTGCCTGGAAACCATATTTATTGCCGGCTTCCTGTTTTTTGCTTTGAATGGTGTATTTCACTGAACTGATCTGCGGTCCGGCGAAAAAAGCGGTTTGAACCTGTGCAAACAGTGTGGTGGCCAGTATGCACAGCAGGAGAGTAACAGAGAGTTTTCTCATAATTGTCAGGTTACAGGGTTCGGATCGGTGTTTAGTTTTTGCGACAAATTTTAACGGAAAATCTGGCCTTTGCACAGGGGATTGCGGCCATCCACTTGCGTGGGGAGGTTGGATTATAAGGGGGTAAAAATAGAAATTAATTTTATCAAAGCAAACCTGGAGCAGTCTGGCGATGCAGGATGCTGGATGTTAGATACTGGATACTGGATACTTGATACTTGATAAAAAGATTAAGGCAAAGATCTATTATCGCATAACCGGATAAATCCAGTATCTAACATCCAGTATCCAGTATCTAGTATCCCTCCATAGCTAAAGCTCCGTCGGCCAAGCCAACTAACCTACCATCCTCTCGCATCATCATCCCCACGTCGGTCGGCGATGGCTTCGAAACGGGGTTTGGGATCTGTGCCCGCATTAATAACTTTTATTACTTCCGTGCGACCGATACCACCACGTGACCTGAGGGTATAACCCATGGCCTGCAGGGAATCAGCAACAGCTTTTGGAAATCCTTCTTCGATATCGACGCGATCGGGCAGCCACTGGTGATGAAATTTTGGTTTGTATACCGCTTCTTCTGTACTCATGTTGAATTCGAGAATATTGACCAGGGTCTGGAAAACGGAAGTGGGGATGGTGGTGCCACCGGGTGTTCCTACTACGATATATGGCTGTCCATTTTTAAGCACAAGCGTTGGTGTCATCGAACTTAACATGCGCTTACCCGGGTGAATGGCATTGGCTTCACCACCAACTGCGCCGTACATATTCGGTACACCGGGTTTGATACTGAAATCATCCATTTCATCATTAAGGAAAAATCCGGCTCCGCCAACTACAGTGCGACTGCCATAGGAATTGTTGAGCGTAGTAGTCACGGCCACCGCGTTGCCATCTTTGTCGATCACGCTGAGATGCGTGGTCTCTTCGCTTTCAGCAATGGGTGCCGAACCGGGTTTTATTTCCGTGCTTGGAGTCGCTTTAAGCGGGTTATAACTTTGCATTCTTTCTTTCAGGTAGGTATCGCTGGTAAGAGTAGCCACCGGTACATTATAAAAATCAGCATC
>JAEYVW010000144.1 GCA_023429365.1 Bacteroidota bacterium | reverse complement strand
CACGAGTGCTTCCGTGATATTGCGCATGTTTTTCATGTCGCGCAATTCGTGGACCGCGATCCGTACCTGGTGAGCCGCCTGTTCGATCAGTTCCGCCATTTTTTGCATCCCCGTATCGTTTGGATTGACGCGATAAAAATTGATCTTTTTAGCTGAGGCATAGATATAGTCGGCCACATCATCGAGCGATGTCGCCAGGTAATGGATATCTTCCCGGTCGAAGGGCGTAATAAAATTGCGTCCTAGTTCTGTAAATACGCTATGCGTAAGTTCATCGTTGGCATGCTCCAGGTCTTCCACCTGGCTGATCAGCGAAGCTCTTCTGTCAAAATCGGTCTCGGCGACGATCTCTTTCAGTTTCAACGCCATGCCATGTCCGTTCTCGGCCATTTTTTCAAACAGCTCAAAGAATATTTTATTTTTCGGTGTAAAGATCTTTAGGAAGGAATTGAGCCCCATAGTTAGATATTTTTAATACCCGGTATTGATGGCTGCGAAATTACCGGCTTACTTATTGTTATGAGTTTTACCCGGCAGAGTTAATGATTATTTAATATTGAGATAATAATTCGATAACCTGCGCTTAACAAACATTATTTATATGGCTGTAGTATATTGCGGCGCACAATTTCCGGTTATTTTAATATTAAGAAATGGTAAACAAGGTGTTAAGAAAGGTTGTTCCCGTCCTGGCGTTATTAATTTCCGTGAATGGATTTTCACAACGGTATCTTTCTGATTTTGATCCCAGGTTGTTTATCAAGGATACCGTGAGACCTGTGTTGAAGCGATTTGAGAATCTCAGGATAACCGGGTATATCCAGCCCCAATTCCAGGTAGCAGAGACCAAAGGCGCTGAATCTTATAATGGCGGTGATTTTTCGGAACACGCCGATAGCCGGTTTATGCTTCGTCGTGCCCGGGTCAAGATCGATTATTTCCTGACATCACCGGATAGTTTACCCAGGGCTCTTTTTACTTTCCAGGTCGATGCCACGGAAAGAGCGGTAGCCCTGCGCGATATGTTTGTGAAATTATATGAAACAAAAAAGAATTTTTTATCGATGACCGCGGGCATGTTTGCGCGACCCTTTGGATATGAGGTCAATCTTTCCTCGACGTTCCGGGAAGCGCCGGAGCGCGGACGCATGTCGCAAATCTTAATGACTTCCGAACGTGATCTCGGTGTGATGCTAACCTATGAACCATTGGCAAAACAAGCAAAGAACCAGTACATCAAACTCGATGCGGGTATTTTTAATGGACAGGGATTATCGGGCAGGGTGGAGTTTGACAGCTATAAGGATTTCATCAGCAGGCTAACGGTGAAACCGATCGATGTAGCGAACTGGACCTTTACCGGTGGTTTGTCGCTTTTACAGGGCGGATGGAGAAACGGAACGAAATATGTTTATAGCATGAGTCAGTTGGCAAATGGCGATAAGTATTTCGATATTGATTCTTCTTTATCAAACCTGGGTGATAAAACACCCCGCAGGTATTATGGCGCAGATATACAGGCTGTGCTGCACCATGGCTGGGGTGAAACGGAATTAAGGGCTGAATACTGGAAGGGAAAACAGCCCGGTACTGCGACGACAACGACGAATCCGGGGGAAGTTCCGAATTTGAATGGCACACCACTTCCAACATACCAGCGCAATTTTGATGGTGCATTTTTGCTTTTGCTGCAAAATATTGTCAACAAAAAAAATCAACTGATACTTAAATACGACTGGTACGATCCTAATACAGAAGTGGAAGAGGAGGAACTTGGGAAGGCCGGCACCAACCTTACCCCGGCTGATATTAAGTATTCTACAATAGGAATAGGTTTTCTCCGGCATCTCAACGAGAACATCCGTGTGGTACTTTACTATGATATTGTAAAGAATGAAAGCACGGGGCTTCCGGGTTATCTCGATGACCGGGATGACAACATCTTCACGGCAAGGGTCCATTTCACATTTTAAGATATAACGGGATTTTTGGTCGTGAAGGACACGGAGGATTTTCCTCAACCTTAACCTCAACCTCTATCTTAGTCTAATTCCCAACCCCACGAAAGTTTTTAATATTTATAAAACTCCCGCATCTGCGTTAAAAACAGATCCTTCTTCCGACGGCTCACTTCGATTTCGCTATTGTTGGAAAGTATGACCATGCCTCCTTCGCCCCGAATATATTCCTTCACATGAAGCAGGTTGACAAGGTATGATTTATGGATGCGAAAAAAACCCGAATCTGCCAGCATTTCTTCGTATTCGAAAACCGGCCTGGAGGAACAAATGACCGGGGCGTTTCTGAAATGAAAGTTGGTATAACTACCCGAAGCTTCGCAAAACAGGATTTCCTCCAGTTCTACAACCTGGAAACCCCTGATTGAAGGTATACAAAGCTTCATTTTCTGCGGGGACCCTGATTTACTTAAATTGTACAGTAGGGCGGATACATTATTATTGGCGGCGCTTAGATTAATTCTCTTAATCGCTCTTTTCACCGCGTCAGCCAACAGGTCTTCATCTATTGGCTTTACGAGATAGTCCACGGCACTGTAATGA
>JAEYVW010000364.1 GCA_023429365.1 Bacteroidota bacterium | reverse complement strand
AACCAAATGGTGTTGCTAAAAAGGATGATGGAGAAAAAGGATTTGTTAGAGAGATCTATCGAACTTTAGTACATTGGAAATGGATGACTATTTATTAAACAGCGATGCCTGGTAATTTACCTCCTATATGTAACTTCCTGACCTATCCAACATCCAGTATCCAACATCCAGCATCCAGTATCCAACAACCTAACCCGGAAGAATTTCCTTATCAAATAGCCTCGCAAAGTGATTCTCTAAATGCTGGCGCATACCAATCCTGAACTCTTCGGGTGTGCCTGTTTCAAGAATACCCACCAGTTCTTTGTGTGACACGAACATTCTCAAAGCTGTTTGTTTCTTTAGTAACCCGCTATGATGAACATAATCGAAAATTGGCAGCAACATCTTTTGAAATTTTTTCATTGTTTTATTGCCGGTGATCTCGTAGAGTTTGCCGTGAAAGGCTATCTCATGTTCAATATTGAATAAGTGGAATTGCGTAGCCGGTGGTTCGGTACTCACGATCTCCTTCAATTCCTCGATATCAGCTTTAGTGATACGCTGGTACAGCAGGTCGGCCATACCGATCTCGAGTACAAGCCTGATCTCAAACATCTCTCGTAAAGTCTCCTGGTCGAGAATATGCGGATTCATGCTTTTGCTCATAATTCCAAATAGATCGGGACTGGTGATCACCGCGCCTTTTTTCTTTTTGGATTCAATTAGACCCATAGTACGCAATCGCAAAAGGGCTTCCCTGATAACGGTGCGACTCACACCCAGCAATTCGGCTAATTCGAGTTCTTTTGGTATAGAATCACCCACTTTCAATTTCCGCTCCTGTAGAAGATTCACCAGGTTGGCTTCTACACGGTCTACAAGCGAACTGGTGTCCACCGATTTCAGGTTATCCTTTAATGCTGCAAGATTCATATAATATGTGCGACTTAATACAAAATTAATTAAATGAGTCAGTATGTCTAAAATACTAAATTCCTGGACTAAATTTTACATTGATTATTAATCAGTTAAAAAATATTCAGAAAATATTTGGCTGTAAAACGGAAATGTTGTTAACTTTATTATGTCATACATAATACTTAATTAAACCAAAAAATTGCTTGTATGAGGACTGCATGTTTCAAATTAGGAATGCTTATCAGTTTTATTCTGATGGCGGCTTCTGTGTGGGCACAGGGTAAAAAAGTTTCCGGGACCATACGGTCGCAGGAAGGTGGACAACCTCTCCCGGGTGTAAGCGTAACCGTTAAAGGAAAAATAACGGGCACACAAACTAATTCAGCCGGGGAATATTCTATCGACGTCGCTGATGGTGATGTACTGGTATTTAGTTATGCCGGCTTTGCCACAGTGGAACAGCCGGTAGGCAGTTCATCAACGATCGATCTGACTTTACAACCTGGTGCCAGTTCCAAACTTGAGGAAGTAGTGGTAGTGGGATATGGTACCGCGCGTCGTTCGAAGATTACATCATCCGTGGCTAAACTGGATGCGAAGATTCTCGAGACTGGTTTACGTTCCAACCCTGCGCAGGCACTTGCAGGAACTATTCCGGGTCTGAGGGTATCTACCGGTACCGGCCGCCCGGGTTCTCTGCCTTCTATCGTATTACGCGGTGGTACCAATTTCGATGGTTCGGGAAGTCCGCTCATTTTAATGGATGGCCAGGTAAGAGGCTCACTCAGCGATATCAATCCCGAGGATATCGGAAGCATAGAAGTATTAAAAGACGCTTCGGCAACTGCCATCTATGGAGCAAGAGCCAGTAATGGTGTGATCCTGATCACGTCAAAAAGAGGAAAAACAGGACAATCTTCCGTCAACCTCAATGTAAGAAGGGGCACCAGTTTCCTCAACGTCCCTTATAATTTCCTAAGCGCAGAAGATTATATCAAATGGAGCCGTATGGGTGTTGTACAGGCGATCCTCAATGGCACTTTTGGTACAGTTGCTTCCAATACCGCTCTTTCTGGTGTCGGTCCCAGGGCAACGGGCAACCTGTATAAAGATCCTGTAACCGGCGCCATCCTCGATGGCAACTACGACAACCGCGCCGTGTGGAGCGTGATGCGTTTGAATGATATAAACCGCGAGTTACTTACTCAGCCAGGCTGGAAACAAATGAAAGATGCAGTGCCAACCGATGCAAATGGCAACTACGATCCAAACGGTACTTATGCCGACCTGATATACAGAGATTTTAACTACGGCGATTATGGTTTGCATGACAGAGCTACGATCCAGGAATACAACGTGGGATTTAGTGGTGGTAACGACCGCGGTGGTTATTTCGCCAACCTTGGTTATTATGATGAAGATGGGTTATCTCTGAAAACTTTCTACAGGCGTCTGACCTTTACGCTCAATGGCGACTACAAGATCAAAGACTGGCTTAAATCTGAAAGCAGCCTCCAATTTAATAAAGCTAACTGGCGCGACCAGACATTACAGAATGGTGAGTCGAATTATTGGGGACGTATGCTTTCAGCACCCCCCACGATGCGGGGGACAAATGCTAACGGAGAATTCATTCTCGGTCGTGATGCCAGCGATGGTAACCCGCTTGTGAACATTGATAAATACAAACGCGATAATCAATCCGACAAATTCACGCTGGGACAATCCTTCCGCGTTGACATTATGAAAGATCTCTACCTTAAACTTGGCGGTATTTGGATGTATGATGAAGAAGTAGGAGAGTCTTTCAACCGAGATTTCCGTACTGGTTTGCTCAGCCTCACCAACCCGAACACGGGTTGGAACCGTACAAGGGCCTCAAGTGCCTGGTTCGACAGAACAATTCGCCAAACTTACAATGCCATCCTCAACTATGAACTGAACTTCCTCGGTAAAAATAATATAGCGGCGATGGCAGGCTTCGAGTACTACAATGCTTATTCAAGTGGTATCAGCGCTTCCGGGAGCCAGGCACCTACAGATGACTTCGCAGATTTGCAGTACACACTTAATAATGCCACTACTCAAACACGTGGTACGGATACCTATCACAACCGGGACCGAATCCTTTCAGGTTTTGGCCGCATTCTTTATGATTGGGATGGGAAATATCTGGCAAGCTTCACGATCCGCAGAGACGGTGTTTCGAGACTTAACGGCGATAATCAATACGGCAATTTCCCAGCCGCTTCTGTGGGCTGGTTAATTCACCGCGAAGATTTCATGTCCTCAACCCGTGGTTGGCTATCATACATGAAATTGAGAGCCAGTTGGGGTAAGAATGGTAATATCGGTATTGGAACCAGCAATGCCGTGGGCCTCTATGAAGTACAGGGCGCTTATGGTTCGCAGAACCCTTACAACGGAAACATTGGCTTCCTGCAAACAAGCCTTGCGAATCCTTCACTGCGCTGGGAAAAAACAAATACAACCGAAATTGGAGCAGACATGGGCTTTTTCAACAATCGCCTGAATGCTTCGATCGCATATTATAACAGGGTGACGGATGATAAACTGGCGCTGGTAAACCTACCCACTTCATCGGGCTTCTCAACGATCAGAACGAATAATGGTAGCATGCGCAACCGTGGTGTGGAACTGGACGCCAGCTATAAAATTTTACAGGGCAGAGAATTTTCATGGCAGGTGAGTGCAAATGCTGCCTGGAACAAGAACACTGTGCTGAAATTGCCTTTTAATGGTAATCCAAACAATAGGCAGGATGGTACACAGATATATGACCCGAGAACCGGGCAGGTGATCTGGGTAGGTGGTTTGCAGGAAGGCCAGGAATGGGGTGAACTCTTTGGCTTCGTAGCTGAAGGAATCATTCGTACGCAAAAGGACCTGGATAATTACAACAAGTTTGACGAAGCCGCCAAGCAGGCTTATCAAAATGGTGGTGCCGGACGAGGTGTTGCCAGCCAGCAGCTGATCCAGCAATATAATCTCAATGCCGGCCGCCCAGCCAACAACCCGCTCTACGTTGCCACACAACTGGGTGATGTGATGTGGAAGGATATTGACAATAACGACACGATCGACTATCGCGACCGGGTATCTCTGGGACGTACGATACCTCGCTGGACCGGAGGTTTCAACACTACCGTAAGCTGGAAAGGTTTCAGTTTGTTTGCCCGTTTGGATTTCGCCCTCGGACACATCCAGCAGGACTTTATGCAAATGTGGGCACTGACAAGTGCACAAGGTGAGTTTAATGCGACAGATATAGTAAAAGATACCTGGACACCAGAAAATCCAAATGCGAAATATCCCCGGTACCAATGGGCTGATCAGCTCAACACCAAGAATATGGACAGACCCAGTGATATGTTCTTTGTAAACTCCAGTTACCTCGCGTTCCGTGAAGTTTCACTGAGCTATTCTTTACCGACACATTTGTTAAGAAAAATAAAGGCAAGCGGATTAAGGCTGACTGTCACCGGTCAGAACCTGGGTTATATTACAAACAGTTTGTTGAATTTACCGGAGCGGACCGGACAGCAGTCCAGCGCCTATACCATTCCAACACAACTGGTTTTCGGTGCCAACCTAACCTTCTAATTTATTAGCAAAACTATTTCGATCATGAAAAAGCTTAAGTATATATTTTATGTGGCAATAGCGGGCATCGCTTTGTCATCATGCCGTAAAACACTGGAACTTGCCCCGGAAGATTATTACGGTGATGGGAACTTCTGGAAAAACGAAGCCCAGGTTGCCAACTTTATGGTGGGCATGCATACCCAGTTCCGAAACAACCAGTTTATGTTCCTTCGTCTTGGCGAAATGAGAGGCGGCGCCTTTAGTAGCGTTGACCGCCAAAATACCTCGCTCAATGAGTTGACGATCATAAACCAGGCGATTGAGGAAACTTCTGCGGGTGTTGGCAGCTGGGCAGGGTTTTATAATCCCATACTCCAACTGAACCTGTTTATCCAGAAAGTTGAAGCGATTGATTTTATCGCCAGCGAAAGAAAAAATTATCTGTTGGGCCAGGCCTATGCGATGCGTGCTTATTATTATTTCCACCTGCTTCGCACCTACGGCGGTGTTCCTATAAGATTGGAACCCGAAGTGTCGAATGGAAATACGGACCCGGTAGCCCTGCGTAAAGCAAGGTCATCGGAAGCCGAAGTACTGGCTGCTGTAAAAGCCGATGTAGATAACGCGGTAACACTGTTTGGCTCAGCTGTTTCACCAGCCGATAAAAGCCAATGGAATCCGCAGGCAGCACTGATGCTGAAAGGCGAAGTGTATCTCTGGTCAGCAAAAGTGTACAATAACACTGCAGACCTGGCTGTGGCAAAAGCCGCACTCACATCCATAACAGGGCCATCACTGCTTTCAAATTTCGCTGATGTTTTCAAAAATAAAAATAACAACGAGATCATCCTGGCTATGCGCTATCGCGATGGCGAAGCCGAGATGGGAACAGCCTATTCCTATTTTCTATATTCGACTTTTAATTTCGATAATCTGCATGTCAAGGATTCGACTACTCTCGGACCTACATTAGTTGATCCACTGAATGTAGCCAGCGCTCCATCACAGATCATACAGCGCTATGCCTATACTTTCGAGCTGTTTCAATCTTATGACCTCGCCGACACCCGCCGTAATGCAACATTTTATGATTACTATAGAACCACGTCTTCAGGCGGAAACGTGGTAGTCAACGTACGCAATACAGCCCTGGTGAAATTCCTCGGTGAAATGAATTCTGCCAACAGAAGGGTATTCACCAACGACTGGCCGGTATATCGGGAAGCCGACCGGTTACTGATGCTGGCTGAGATCGTTAATGCAGAAGGTGGTGATCCCACACCATATATTAAACCGGTTCGCGATCGTGCATTTGCCAATGCTGATCCTACACCATTTGTGAATGGGTCAAAAGATGAGAATGAACTCGCGATATTCGAAGAACGTAGTAAGGAGTTTGTATATGAAGGCAAACGCTGGTACGATATACGCCGGATGAAATATGGCAATGACCCCCTGGTATTTATCAGCTCCAATCATCCTTATGGTGTACTTGACAAAGCAACGCAGGGTTATAAGATTCTCTGGCCTGTAGAAGCGGCTATCTGGACCAATGATCCACTGATCGATCAGACGCCCGGATACGCTACAGCAAAACCAAAATAGTTTTTTCATACAAGCATTCAGCAGTTTGACTACAACCGGGAATATTCCTGTTCCCGGTTTTTTAAAACTTTATTTTCGTCAAATAAATAAATGAACATGAGAAGTGAACACTTGCAGGGCCTGATTGCCGCGCCTTTTACACCCATGCACCCGGATGGTTCATTGAACTTATCCCTGGTACCTGCATATTACCGGATGCTGAAGGATAACAAGGTTACCGGCGCCTTTATCTGTGGTTCCACCGGAGAAGGCGTATCGATGACGGCCAAAGAAAAAATGGCTGTAGCAGAAGCCTGGGCAGCGGCGACAAAAGGCGATACTGATTTTAAAGTGATGATGTTCCTGGGAGGTACAAGCATACAGGATTGTAAAGAGCTGGCGCTATATACTAAAGAATTAGGGTTGTATGCTATTTCGTTTACTTCACCATTTTATTTTAAGCCGGCTAATGTGGATATGCTCGCCCAGACCTGCGCTGAAGTAGCATCGGTGGTTCCCGATATGCCATTTTATTATTACCACATCCCTGTCCTGACTGGTGTTGGGTTTGCCATGTACGATCTTTTGAAGGCAATAGATGGAAGGATCCCCAACTTCGCTGGTATTAAATACACCCACGAGGACTTTATGGATTTTCTCTCCTGCCTGAACTATAAGAATGGAAAATATGATATGCTCTGGGGCAGGGATGAAAATATGTTGTCCGCTCTCGCGCTTGGTACAAAAGGCGCTGTGGGGAGTACTTTCAACTATGCACCCGGCCTTTACTATGACCTGATCGATGCATTTGAAAAAAATGACCTGCAAACAGCCAACCAGCTACAACAAAAATCCATTGACATGATCAGGTTGCTGGGCAAGTATGGCGGCATCGCCACAGGCAAGGCTTATATGAAACTGATCGGGCTCGACTGCGGTGGGTTTCGACTGCCAGTAAAAAATATGAGCGCGGACCAGTTTGAATTATTTAGAAAAGACGCAAGCCAGCTGGGCTTCGATAAATTTAGTTCACACACCGGTAAAACCTCTTCCGTCAATGTATAAACGATAATGCGGATAAAGACCATATTAGTTTTTGTTTTGATCATGCCTTTTACAGTATTCACATACGCGCAAAATGCAAAGGGGAAGAGTCTGCACTGGAAAATTGCGGCAAAACTTCCAGCTCCCGATGGAAAGAGTAAATCCCTCGGCGTGGCAGGGCCGGTTACCGGTGTGCATAACGATATACTAATCGTAGGTGGCGGTGCCAATTTCCCCGATAGTATGCCCTGGCAGGGAGGAAAGAAGAAATATTACGATGATATTTATAGCTATAGGGAACATAGAGGGACACTTGTTTTACAAAAAGAAGTTGTGAAACTTCCATCAGCCATCGCCTATCCGGCCAATTGCTCAACGCCACAGGGAGTTGTTTATGCAGGTGGTGAAAACGAACAGGGGTTCAGCAACAAGGTTTATCTTCTAAAATGGGACGAAACAAAAAAGACCATTCTCTCAAGCGAATTACCCGAGCTTACGCATCCCCTGACCAATGCATCGGCTGTGTATGTAAACAGTACTATTTATCTCGCCGGTGGCGAAACCCCTACAACCGTGTCTGCCCTTTTTTTAAAACTCGATTTGAATAATTTGGATGCGGGTTGGCAAGCTCTTCCCGATATTCCTAAACCGGTGTCTCATACCGTCATGGTAGCACTGGAAGGAAAATCCGGAAACGTTTCGATATACATTGTCGGTGGGAGAAAAAGAAACAGTGATGGCATTAGCAAACTCTATAATACTGTTTTCGGTTTCGATACAAAAAAAGGAATATGGGAAGAAAGGCAAAGTCTTCCTTATGCGCTATCAGCAGGAACAGGTGTAGCACAGGGGCGGAAGAATATCCTGATCTTTGGTGGCGACAGGGGAGAAACATTTCATAAAACCGAGAAACTGATCGCAGCGATCAACGCTGAGACAGATGAGGCAAAAAAATCAGAACTGATCCGGCAGAAAAATGAGTTGCAATCATCTCATCCCGGTTTTAGTCATGATGTGCTCGTATATAATATTGAATCGAATGAGTGGAAAAAATTGGATGAGATCTCTTTTGATTCTCCAGTGACTACAACCGCAGTAGTATGGAATAAAAAAGTATTGATTCCAAGCGGCGAAATAAAAGCCGGGGTTCGCACCCCTCAAATACTAATGGCAAAATTGTCGGGGAGATAAGCGGGACTGGCCTCTGAAATCATGAAAAACACTAAAACATATCCATGGATTGTAGTCGGCTTGCTCTGGGTGGTGGCACTACTGAACTATATGGACAGGCAGATGCTCAGCACGATGAAGCCGACCATGATGATCGATATTGCCGAGCTACAGACTGCCACCAACTTTGGCAGACTGATGGCGATCTTTCTCTGGATCTATGGATTTATGAGCCCGGTCGCCGGAATGATCGCCGATCGCGTCAATCGCAAGTGGCTGATCATTGTCAGCCTCTTCGTCTGGAGTGGCGTCACACTGGCCATGGGATATGCCCAGAATTTTAACCAGCTATATTGGTTGCGAGCCGTGATGGGCGTAAGTGAAGCATTGTATATTCCTGCAGGTCTTTCCCTGATCGCCGACTATCATACTTCAAAAACCCGGTCGCTCGCCGTTGGCATACATATGACCGGTTTGTATATGGGGCAGGCACTGGGTGGATTCGGTGCAACTATAGCAGACAGGTTTTCCTGGCAGACCGCTTTTCACTCCTTTGGTATTATAGGAATGGTGTATTCGGTTTTGCTGATCTTATTTTTAAGAGAGAAGAAACCCGTGTCTTCCATTGAGGCTCCAGCCAACTCAACCATCAAAAAATCTGGTGCGCCGCTATTTAAAGGACTTGCTCTACTCTTATCCAATATTTCCTTTTGGATCATCCTGTTCTTTTTTGCTGTGCCTAGTCTGCCGGGCTGGGGTATCAAGAACTGGCTTCCTACTTTATTCGCCGACAGCCTGGATATTGATATGGCGAAGGCGGGGCCACTTTCAACCATCACCATCGCCGCTTCGTCCTTTCTCGGTGTGATCTTCGGCGGTATCTTATCAGATCGATGGGTGCAAAAGAATTTGCGCGGAAGGATCTATACAAGCGCGATCGGACTCGGCCTCACCATACCCGCTCTATTACTGCTCGGTTTTGGTGATTCGCTGTTCAGCGTGATCGGCGCCGCTTTTTGTTTTGGTTTTGGTTTCGGTATGTTCGATGCCAATAATATGCCCATTCTTTGCCAATTCGTTTCTTCCAAATACCGGGCTACGGCCTATGGTTTGATGAATATGGTGGGAGTATTTGCAGGCGCTTTTATCACCGACTACCTCGGCCGGTCAACAGATGCGGGCAGTCTCGGTAAGAGTTTCGCGATGCTGTCGGCCATTGTAGTCCTGGCCCTGGTCATCCAGGTGTCATTTTTACGGCCAAAGACAAATGATTTTGTTGATGAATAAAAAACTCCTGAAATGATGAAGCGTAAAAATATTAGCAGTCTCATTTTTACTTTCCTGTTGATGCCTGCGCTGTCTTTTTCACAGTCAGCTGTAAAGACTGCTTCTGCAGCAGGTGAACGGATCACCGTGACTTATTCAAATTCACCGCTGTTAAAAAATATCGAGTTTAATCAATTGATGAAACTCACCGTTTATGTCCCACAGGGGAAAGACATCACGTATAAAAATTTTCAGCTACAGTTGAATCCAGCGGCCGTGCAGGCAATTGAAAAATTGGAGGTCATCGTTCGCGATGAGAGACAAAGATCTTTTTTGGCTGGCGCAACTTTTCATGGCAGCTCCCAGCAAATTTCAGCTGTCACAAATATCCCTGTCAATATACCCCTGCACCAGGGATGGAATACGATCTGGTTTGGTGCCAGCTTAAAATCTAAAGCCGATATCGATAAAAAAGTTTCTATCCTATTAAAAAGTATTACTACTGAAAAGGGCTATGTGCATAGTGTTTCACAAAGAACGGCTGGTGCAGCCAGCAATTTCCAGGGTCAATACCGGCTTGGCATTGCCATTCGAAAAGCCTGGGATGATAGTGTACATACTTATCGCATACCCGGTATCACGACAACCGACAAAGGGACTTTGATAGCTGTGTATGATATCCGCTATAAGCATAGCGGCGATCTGCCCGCCAATATCGATGTGGGTATGAGTCGCAGTACCGATGGTGGCCGGAGCTGGGAACCGATGAAGATCATCATGGATATGGGTGCACCGCATGAGAACAACGGAATAGGTGATCCCGCCATATTATTCGATCCCATTACCAAAAAGATCTGGGTTGCTGCTCTATGGAGCAAAGGCAACCGTTCTATTGCCGGTTCTAAACCCGGACTTTCACCTGATACCACCGGGCAGTTTGTACTGGTAAGCAGCGATGACGACGGACTTAGCTGGAGCCAGCCTTATAATATTACTTCGCAGGTAAAAAACCCGGCCTGGCATTTATATTTTAATGGTCCGGGTAATGGCATCGCTATGAAGAATGGTACACTGGTCTTCCCTTCTCAATACTGGGATGAAACAACAAAGCCCGCATCAGTTGGTATTCCACACTCATCTATCATTTATAGTGATGATCATGGCAAAACCTGGCAAAGCGGTACCGGCGCCAAATCAAATACTACCGAAGCACAGGTGATTGAAACAACGCCCGGCACCCTGATGTTGAATATGCGCGATAATCGAGGTAAGTATAGGAGCGTAGCGACAACAACAGACATGGGTAAAACCTGGGTAGAACATCCAACCTCATATTCAGCATTACCCGATCCTGTTTGCA
>JAEYVW010000354.1 GCA_023429365.1 Bacteroidota bacterium | reverse complement strand
TCCACACCGAAAATATCGTCAAGCACGTATATAAGCCTTTTACAGCGGAAGAGATCTCTGCGAAGATCGCGCAGCTCATCACGCCACCTGAACTGAACATCCCGGTCGAGGTGATCTTTCAAAGCATTGAAGATCTGCACAAAGCCTGTCCTAATAATCTCGGCGACTGGTATTTTACCGGCAACTATCCCACCCCTGGCGGAAACAAAGTGGTGAACAAAGCCTTTATCAACTATATGGAAGGAAAGAATGTGAGGGGATACTGAGATAGTTCGTAGTTAGTAGTTCGTAGTTAGTAGTTCGTAGTTAGTAGTTCGTAGTCGAAAAAACAGTTTATGAAAGAACTTTTATTAGTACGGCATGCAAAAAGCAGCTGGGCTGATTTTTCAATAAAAGATTTTGACCGACCACTGAATGATCGTGGTAAGAAGGATGCGCCTATGATGGCAGAACGCCTGCGGAAGAAGGATATCGATATCGACGCGTTCATCGCCAGCCCGGCCAAGCGTGCCCGTAAAACCGCCGAAGCGTTTGTAAAGGAGTTGAAGGATAAGAAAAAAGAAATTGAGTTTTACGAAGAATTATACCTGGCGGGGCCTTCGGTTTTTTTTGATGTCATTAGCAAAACCAATGACAAGCACGATACCATCGCGGTATTCTCCCATAACGATGGCATCACCGCATTTGCCAATTTGCTAACCACCACGCGTATCGATAATATTCCAACCTGCGGCATCTTTGCTGTAAAAGCAAAAATCAAACATTGGTCTGAATTCGAAACGGCGGAGAAGGAATTTTGGTTCTTCGACTACCCAAAAGCCGGAGAAGACTAGTCAGGATTCTGCAGGCTTAACTGCATTGACCGGTATCTGTAAAACACTTCCATCAGCAACTTCTACTATATATCCATCCCTGGTTACAGCAAGCGGAGTTAATAATGTTCCGCGAGTTAATCTTTCATCCTTCACCGATCGTGGATTGGAAATCACGAGCTGACCCTTAAGATTCCGTGGTTTCAAGGCAGGCGCTATCCTTACCGCCGGGTTTACAAATGGCAGCGGATCAATCGGACCACGTGAGGTATAAACGCCAAAATGCAGATGCGGTGGTGTAAATTTTGCATTACCTGTATTACCCACGGTACCCAGTGTATCACCTTTTTTTACGGATTGGCCATCACTTACCTTCTGCTCATCCAGATGAGCGTAGTACAAATGAATATCATGTGTGCTGGCACGCATCCACACCGTTTTGCCGCCAATACCACCCTCAGCTACCCTTGTCACATAACCATCCGCTGCGGCAACGACGGGCGTCTTCCTGGGAGCAAAAATATCAATGCCTTCATGGTTGCGTCGGCCGCCATCGCGTGCATCGCCCCAATAACTGCCGGTTTTAGCTTTTGACCCTGAAACGGGAAAGCCCAGTGATGGTAATATCCTTGCTGATAAAGAATACTCGCCGGACTGGTAAAGTGCCGGTTGCAACCGCAACAGGTAATCCGTTGTTTCTTCCGCATTGAATCCAAAGCCGGACATACCAGTATCAATGGCCATTAAATGTGTCTTCTCATTTTCATTTATCCTGTACAGATCAGCAAAGATGGTTATGCTGTCACCTTCGCTTCTTGTAAGAATGAAATCAATTCGCTCGCCCTGCTTTGCGGGAAATCGAAGCGCCAGTGCACGCGGTGTATCAGATTTAAAAATACCAGCGAGTTTGTAAGGCAAATCGATAACCTGGTTCGTATCCAGGGCTTTTTCAGATGCGGCAAGCCAGGCCTGTGCGCCTGGGTCCTTCCGGATCGATCGGCCATAAGCCTCATGAGGTGTGCGCTTCTCGAATATATGGCTGATAGAACCATTACAGGAAGCAAGGCTTACCAGGATGGTGATGATAAATATGGATTTAAAGAAATACATCACCTGCTTTCCAACAAAGTAAACGCCGGAATTCGTGAAGGAAATTGTAAGTATAGGGCCAGCAAAATTTTCCCCAAAAAATCAATCAAAATCGTCGAAGAATATTTCGAACCTGTGCTACATAATGACCGCCAAATAATATTGCATGCACCAGCAGTGGGTAAAGTTGGGTAAGGTCCAGCCTGCTTTCCCAGTTATTTTCCAGGGGATAAGCTTCATCATACGCCTTGTAAAACCGATCCTGGAAACCGCCAAATAACCGTGTCATTCCCAAATCCATTTCACGATGGCCGTAATAGACTGCGGGATCATAGATCGCGGCCTGGCCATCCTGGGCAGACATAAAATTTCCGCTCCAGAGATCGCCATGCAGGAGAGCAGGAGTTTCGTTTGGAAAAATCTCCCCAAACTGCGCGCAGCATGCTTCCGCATGGTTCACATCAGTTGTAGAAAATATTCTTCTGTCAAATAGTTCACGGACCAGGGGTGTGATCCTGCAATGCGAATAAAAGGACGCCCAGTTTTCATACATTGTATTTTTCTGTACCAGGCTCCCTATATAATTATCTTCCACCCATCCGAAGTAATCGCTGGTATGCTTATGAAGATTTGCCAGTGACCTCCCGAAATTTTCCCAAAAATCTTTGGCAGGTCTTCCGGGTGAAATCCATTCCAGCACCAGGTATTGCTGGTTTTCAACTTCACCATGTTTTATGACTGCAGGTATGTGTAAACTTGTATTGCCAGCTGCATTTCTCAATACGTCCAGGCCTCTTGCTTCTTTCTCAAACATAGCAGGATAGCGTCCTGCATCATTTAACTTTAGGAAATAATTCTTTCGACCAGTTATACGATACGCTGAATTTATATCTCCGCCATGAACAGGAGAGTAATGATTGATATCGAGGTCGAGTTCTTGAATTATGGTTTGTATGGACATCCAAACTTGTAATCGTGGACTATTATTTTATCAGAATCCCAACTCCTGCACCGGGTCCCAAAATTTTTTTTCAAAATCAACTACTTTATCATCTTTCACTTTTACCCCTTCCTTTTTCAACCGTTGTTCCATGGCATCAGGCGTTGGAAAATGATGTTTGCCACTAAGCATACCCAGCCTGTTGACGACACGGTGCGCGGGTACAGTTGGCTTTACTTTTCCTGCGCCATTCATAGCCCAGCCCACCATGCGTGCCGAAAGTTTCGTGCCCAGGCATGCCGCGATAGCGCCGTAGGAAGTCACGCGTCCCTTTGGAATTTGTCGCGCCACTTCATATACCAGCTCGAAAAAATTATCTTCCTTCTTTCCTGAAGGTTTTATTGTCTTTAATTTTCCCGCTGCTTTTTTCTTTGCCGGCATAAATAATATAATGTTTAAAATTTACTAAGTTTTCTCATCATCATCCGATCCCGACCGGATTTTTATCAACGCTGATCTTTTAGGTTCGGGTACGCGTTCATAATCGTAGGGGCAATGTTTACAGCCATTTCCACAACAATAACCACGTTCCAAAAGGTATTGTCTTGTAAGTACGACCAGGCCCTGTTCATTAACATAATAATGAATGTCTTCAATCCACGGGTTCATTCTTCAGCATTTGTTTGAGTATCTCATCCTGGTCGGTGCCAGGCAAAACCTTTGGTAGTGAAAAACTGATATAATGCACACGGTTACTTCCGGCTATATCCAGGGATTCATAATGCGTTTTGATTTGAAGTTCCGCGGCAATATCAGTTTCACGATATAGATCATTCCGGTCTTCGTGCACGGAGCATTGATATAACTGGATCACCTGTTTTGTAAACTCATACAGATCGGGACTATCTGTTTTAAGATGGATTTTGCCCCCGTCTACAAGAAACTGCTGGTACAAACGCAGGAAGCGTGGATGTGTCAGTCTTTTTTTTGCTTTTGAAACCCGCAACTGTGGATCAGGAAAGGTGATCCAGATAGCGTCTACTTCGTCTTTACCAAAGTATTGGCTGATATGATCAATCTGCGTACGCAAAAAAGCGACATTAAACAGGCTTTTCTGCAATGCTTTTTTCGCCCCCACCCAAATACGGTTTCCTTTCAGGTCAACACCTATAAAGTTTCTATCGGGATATAGTTGTCCAAGACCTAGTGCGTATTCACCCTTGCCGCAGGCCAATTCCAGCGTAATCGGGTTTTCATTTTTAAAAAATGGTTTCCATTTTCCCGCCATTCCTTCCGGGTATTGCAAAACATTGGGGAAGGTTTTCAGCTCTTCAAACCGTATTAATTTTTTTTGTCCCATCAGCGGGCAAAGTTAAGCCAGAGGCTCTCATACAACAAGGATTGCAGCTTATGGCACTCTAATTGGATTATTATGAGTACAGGAACAAATCGGTAAACGGAAGGAGCATGAAATTCAAGGTATTAAAAGAAGAGCAGCGTGTTGGATATGTAGTGATAGCCGGTCAATTACGGTAATTATTTCTACATGGACAAGGTTGAATTTACAGGCCGTACCCTTCCTATCAATTACCGTTTGCAAGCTGATACCCTAAAGCGTTGAGGTAGAGTTGAGGTGTTAAAAAGATGAGGGCCTGCCAATGGGTAGGCCTTCACCTTTTATTTAAAAAATTGTGCC